>JBGUHV010000034.1:0-9258 GCA_045112425.1 Oscillospiraceae bacterium | reverse complement strand
GAGGAACGGATTGCAACACCAGTGACGTCGGTCACTGGTTCGCAATGACAAATTTGTTCAATCATTCACGCTGCCGGCGGCGAGGTTGCGGTAGAAGGCGGCCTCCGAGAACTGCTCATAGGGCACGACGACGAGCGCGCCGAGGCCGAGCGTGAGCGCGGAGACGAGCCACCAGCCGATGAAGCTCAGATGCAGAAGGAAGAGATCGCCCTTGTGGCCGTTCATCATGGCTTTGGAGCGCTCAAACGCCTGCGCAACAGTCATCTCCGGGTGATCGGCCATGAGATAGGGCACCATGGCATAGCGATAGGCCGCGACGACGCCGGGAATGACCAGCAGCAGCGCCCAGGCAAAGACCTGCAGAAGAATCCGGATGCGCATCCAGAGTCCGTCGAGGAAGCGGTCGAAGCAGGAGAAGAGATCGGCGAACACGGCCTCCTGCCCATCGAGCCGGTGGAGCTTGAAGCGGTTATAGCCGAGCGTGATCGGGCCGCCGATGATGAGCTGAATCGTGCCGAGAACGGAAGCGACGGCGAAAAATATCTTCAGCTCCGGGTGGCGCTGATTCACGGCGTCCGTCCAGTGGATGAGATTCACGAGCGCGCTTTCATCCGCGCCGGGGAGGGTGTCCAGCTCCGCCGTGTCGATCTCATAGTCGGCACTGGCGCGAAAGCCGACGCCGGTCTGGGCAACCCCGCCGAGAAGCGAGGCGACGAACGTGACCAGAATGGCCACGAGCCAAAAGCCCTGCAGGGCACGGCGGGCGGCAGCGCGGAAATCGCGGGCGCGGTAATACGGGCGCTCGGTCTGCGGCGGCGCGGGGGTAAAGGGATCGTTCTGCGGCGTATATTCATTGAAGCCGTTGTTATCCATATCATTTTCTCCTTTCATTTACCAGGGCTGCAGCGACTCGCCCTTGACCAGAAACGCCTGATCGGCGAGCTGTGCGAGGGGATCGTCGCTGTAGGAATCGGAATAGAAATTGCGGATGGTGACATTGGGAAACGCCTCACGCAGGCGCGTGACCTTCTCCGCGCCCCAGCAGTTTTCGCCGGAGGTGAGGCCAGTATGCTTATCCACGCGGGAGGCGAGCAGACGCACGCCGAGCCGCTCGGCCGGAACGGCGAGGAAAAACTCGGGCGAGGCGGAGATGACGATGTCATCCGGCCGCGTCTGCGCCAGGTACCATTTGTGGATGCGGTCAAAGTTCCGATCCCAGAAGATCTGCACCTCGGCGTCGATATCCGGAATGTGGCGCAGAAAGCCGTAGAGCCGCTCCTTGAAACGGGTTTTGGCAAGCTTTCCGGTCAGGAAGGCCGGAAGGCTCGGAATCAGGCCGAGAAAATGCAGCAGCACACGCGGATAGCGCCGGGCGCACCAGAGGCAGAAGGCGGCGGTGCTGTCCACGGGGAAAATGGTCTTATCCCAGTCATAGACGTTGACGTGCTCCATATGGTTCCCCCTCTCAGTAGAGGACGCCCGCCACACGCATGTAGGCGGCGACGACGGCCTCGCGGATGAAATAGTTGATGCGCATGATGACAAGCTCCGTTTTGGCGGCGACGCCGATGGGCTTTGCGCCGAGCGCCTCGGCCATGAGCTTTGCGCGGTGCAGATGATATTCACTCGTAACGATACCGACGCCTTTCGCCGGATCCCCTCCCCAGGAGCGGATGACGTTGAAGGAGTAGGTGAGGTTCTCCTGCGTGGACTCGGACTGATCCTCGAGCAGAATCCGCTCCGGCGCGACGCCCTGCGCAAGCAGCCACGTCTGCATGGCTTCCGCCTCGGAGCAGCCCTCATCCGGCCCCTGTCCGCCGGAAACAACGACCCTGGACGCGGGATAGGCGTTCAGGTAATCGAGCGCGGCGACGAGACGGTCGTGCATGGACCAGCTGGGCTCGGTGCCCCGAACCTGCGCGCCGAGGACGATGATGTAATCCGCTTTGGGCTCGGGATCGGTTTTTGCATCGCGGAGGATCGGAAGCTCGAGGAGCACAAACGCGGCAACCGCCAGCGCAGCGACCACGCCCAGCACCCAGCGGCACCAGACCGGCACGCGCGGGAAGAGAAACACCAGCACGCCGAGGGCGGCGACGCATGCGCCGACATAGCGCGCCATCGGAAAGAACGCCATGACAATCCCGCCGACCGTCAAAACTGCGGCGAGGATCAGAGAAACGGGATGCTTCATTCTGCAATCGCCTCCCATTCGGCATAGAGTCCGTCGAGCTCCGACTGGAGGACGGCTTTTTTCTCCTCAATTTCAAGGAGCTTCTGATAATCGGTGGCAAAGGTCTCCGCCTCCGCGTCGAGCGCGGCGATGGCGGACTCCGCCTTCTCGATGGATCGTTCGAGCTTCTGCAGCTGCTTTTCGGGGCTCTGGTTCTGCTTTTTCTTCGGCTTGGGCTCCTTTTTGCGCTCGGCGGCGCGCGCCGTCTGGCGCAGGGCTTCCTGCCGCTGGGCATAGGCGCGGTATTCCTCGAACGTGCCGCGGAAGTCCGTGAGCACGCCGTCGCGCAGCGCCCAGATGCGCGTGGCGAACTTCTCGATGAAATAGCGGTCGTGCGAGACAAAGAGCAGCGCCTCGCCGTAATCGGAAAGGGCGTCCTCAATCCACTCGCGGCTCGCGATATCGAGATGGTTCGTCGGCTCGTCGAGCACGAGGAGGTTAATCTCGCTCCCCATGAGCATACAGAGCTTCAGGCGCGAGCGCTCGCCGCCGGAGAGCGCCGAGACGCTTTTGAACACGTCCTCGCCCCGGAAGCCGAAGGCGCCGAGGCGGTCGCGCGCCTCCTGCGGCTGGCACTTGCACTCATAGAGCATCGTGTCGACCATGGAGCGCTCCGGGTCCTCAAATGTAACGATCTGCGGCAGATACGCCACACGCACCGTGGGGCCGCGGCGGAGATAGCCGGTATCGGGTGATTCCTGATTCATGAGGAGCTTGAGGAAGGTGGTCTTCCCCGCTCCGTTATCGCCGATGAGGGCGATGCGCTCGCCCCCCGTGACGGTGAGCGCCACGTCGGAAAAGAGCGTTCGCTCGCCGTAGCCCTTGGAGACGCCCTCCATGACGAGCACCTCGTCGGCGCGAAATTCGTGCTCGGTGAAATGGACGTTCAGCTTTCGATCCTGCGTGGGGCGCTTGGTCTGCTCCAATTTTTCGATGCGCTTTTCCATGGAAAAGGCGCGCTTGTGGAGCTTGTCGTTGCCCATGAAGGCCCAGAGATGCAGCTTCTCGGCAGCCTCGGTGAGCTGGCGGAGCTTGGCCTGATCCTTCTCATACTGTTTAAGCTGCTCATCAAACCGGCGCTGTCGCTCCACGACGTAGAAGCTGTAGTTCCCGCTGTAAAACTCCGCCTTACCGGTGGAGAGGTCGATGCTGCGCTGCACGACCCGGTCGAGAAAATACCGGTCGTGGTTGATGACGAGGACGCTGCCGTGGAAGTGCAGGAGATATTCCTCCAGCCACTCCGTGGCGCGCAGATCGAGGTGGTTGGTCGGCTCATCGAGGAGGAGGACGTCCGTATCCTCGAGGATGAGGCGCGCGAGATTCACGCGCGTCTTTTCGCCGCCGGAGAGGCTCTCGAAGGGCTGCGCGCGCATGGCGGCGGGAATGTCGAGGCCGTTGGCGACGCGGTCGCGCTCAAAGTCCATCTCATAGCCGCCGAGACGGCGGAACTCCTCGCTCAGGCGATCATACTCCGAGAGGAGAGCCGCGGAATCGTCCGTCTCCATGCGCTCGGCGAGATCGGTCAGCTTATCTTCAATTTGATAGAGACGACGGTGGGCGTCGCGCAGGACGTCCTCGGTCGTCCAGCCCTCGGGATAGATCGGAATCTGGCTGATGAGACCGAGGCGGCGGCCGGAGGCGAGAGAGATCTCGCCCGAATCGGGCGAAAGCGCGCCGCAGAGGATGCGAAACAGCGTCGTCTTGCCGCAGCCGTTGCGCCCGAGGATGCCGATGCGCTCGCCGGTGTTCACCTCGAAGGTGACGCCGTCTAAGATGTTATTCCCGACCTCGAAGGATTTGACGAGGTCGCGGACGGTTAGGTCAATCATAGGTTACTCCAAAAGAGAAAGAGTGGAGTGTTGAGAGTGGAGAGTGGAGATCATCTGGATTTTACAAGCTTTGCAGTGATTCTCCACAGCAGATAACCAGTCACAACACCAACAAGGTTTAAAATCAGATCATCGACATCACAATGACCCAGCAGGGTGACGAGCTGCGTGATCTCCACGAGGATGATGATGCCGGCGGAGACGAGCAGCGTCTTCCAGAAGCGGCGCAGCGGCGCGTTCGCCCACGGGAGGCCGAAGCCGAGCGGGATGAACATGACGATATTGCCGATGAGGTTGACGACCGCCGCGCGGTGGTACATGGGATCGTTCCAGACGCGGAGGAAACGGTGAATCTCCGCGCCGGGGCGGAGGTTGAGGTTGGCGAGCATGGTGTCGACATAGCCGCCGCCGAAGATGGGGCTTCTCCCCCGTTGGAGGAAGAGCAGATACACCATGAGCAGGCAGTAGGCGCCGAAGGCAAAGCGGCGAAGCGTTTTATGTTCCGTCATCCGTTCACCGCCGCCTGCAGCACTGCGTTCGCCACGGGGGCGGCTGCCGTGATGCCCGCGCCGCCGTTTTCCACGACGACGACAAAGGCATAGGGGTGCGCTTCATCGAGCAGGAAGCCCGTGAACCACGCGTGGCTCGTGCCGTCGCCGACCTCGGCGGTGCCGGTTTTGGCGCAGAGATTGAGCCCGGGGAAGTTCCACGCGCCGTAGTGCGCCTGCACATTATAGCTCATCATGTCGCGCAGCTTGTTGGCCGTGCTGCTCTGGATGAGATTCGCGCTGCCGTTGTTCTTCCCGACGAGGAGCGTGGGCTCCTGCAGGATGCCGTCCGTGGCAATGGCGGAGACGTAGCGCAGCATGGAATAGGGGCAGACGGCGTCCTCAAACTGACCGATGCCCGACCAGGCGAGACCCGGCGTGCCGGGATTGTCCTTGGTGAAGCTGCCGCCGGCGGTGGTGATCTCATCGAGCTGGTGCGTGCGGGTGAAGCCGTAATCATACACATAGCGCTCGAGCGTGTCGCCGCCGAGCTGGAGCGAGATGTTCGCAAAGGCGACGTTGCAGGAGTTGGCGAGCGCCTCCTCGAAGGTCTGCTCGCCGTGCGAGCCGGTGCAGTTGATCGTGACGCCCGCGACGTCCACGCTGCCCCAGCAGGTGAAGGTCTGCTGCGCGAGATCCGGAAGATTCTCAATGGCGGCAGCGCTCGTGATGAGCTTGAAGACGGAGCCGGGCGTGTAGGACACGCTGATGCAGCGGTTGAGATAGGTGCCGTCAGCAATCTCCGCGCTCGAATCGGCGGGGTCGGTCGTGGGATTCGAGGTCATGCAGAGAATTTCGCCCGTGCGGTAATTGGACAGGAGCACGGCGCCCTTTCGGCCGGCCAGCGCCTCCTGCGCGACGACGCAGAGGCGGGAGTCGAGCGTGAGCTTGACCTCGCGGCCGCCGCGGGCGTAGGTGCCGGTGATCGGGTTATAGCCCGCGAGCTGAGCGGCAAAGGAGGAGAGCGCGCCGGTGCCGACGTTGCCGGCATAGTCGCCGACGGCATGGTAGCAGGCGCGGCGGACGCTCCAATCGTCGGCATAGGTGCGGCTGCTGCCGTCCGCGTTCGCGAGGACGACGCCGTTGCGATCGACGATGGTGCCCATGCTGACGACGCCGGAGGTATAGCCCCCGACGGCGAAGGTGGCCCACTTGGCGCCGTTTTCGAGATAGCGGACAATATAGACGCCGAGTCCGACGAGGACGAGCGCCGCGATGAGAAGCGCCGACATGGCGCGATGCTTGACTTTGTTCACGCGGCGTCCTCCCCTCTCGATTTCGCGCCGGCTTTGACGACGAAGCTGCCGCCGCGGCGCGTATCCGCCGCCTTGATATAGCTCAGAAGCATCCAGCACGAGAGCAGACTCGACCCGCCGCGCGAGACGAACGGGAACGTGACGCCCGTGAACGGCAGAATGTCCAGCGAGCCGAAGACGTTGAGCGCCATCTGCACCATCATCATCGTGACGGCGGCGCAGCCGGCGATGACGTAATACGACGAGCGGTTGCGCGCGGCGTTTTTGACCGTGAAGATCGCAAGGGCGACGATGGCCAGCGCCGCGAAGACGGCGATGATGAGCCCGAGCTCCTCACAGAGCATGGCAAAGACCATATCGGTATTGGCGGCGACGATGTTTTTCAGCCAGCCGTTGCCGGCGCCCTGCCCGAAGAGGCCGCCGGAGGCGGCGGCGGAGAGCGCGCGCGTCTGCTGATAGCCGGCGCCGTTGACGTCCTCCCAGACGTGGCCCCACGTTAAGAAGCGCTGGGCGACGTAAGGCTTGATGCTCAAGACGAGCATGCCCGCCATGACGGCGCCGCCGACGGCGAGAAACACCGTGGCGAAGCTGCCGGAGCGCAGGAACGCGATGATCAGGAACGTGGCGAAGAACACGAGCGCCGCGCCCATATCGCCCATGAGGGCGAGGCCGCCGACGCAGACGGCGGAAAAGCCGATGAAATAGAAAATGCTGCGCGAGCGGAACATGTGCTCGAGCGTGGTGGCGCCGACATAGATGAAGGCGACCTTGATGAGCTCCGACGGCTGGATGGAGAAGCCCGCGATCGTGATCCAGTTGCGCGCGCCGAAGACCTCACGCGCGGCGGCGAGGTTCAGCACCAGCAGCATCAGGCTCAGGATGGCCGCCGGCCAGCGCAGCGCCTTGACGTGGTTTAAGTCGCGCAGCCACCAGCCGAAGAGGAAAAAGAGCAGGACGCTCGCAATGAGCAGCACCACATGGCGCACCAGCTCCGCGGGCGTGGCCGTGGCGCAGATGCAGAGCCCCAGCGTGCACAGGAAGAACGCGAGCGTCTCCGGCTCGAAGCCGGAGCGATCCATCGTGCGCATCAGAAGATAGCACAGCCACTCCACAAGAATGAGCGCAACGAAGGCGAGCATGGTCTGGAAGCGATACTCCTCCTTCGCGGAGACGAAAAACTGCAGCATGAGCAGCAGCTGCATCAGCGTGAGGAAAAAGAGCGTGGTGCCGGCATGAATCTTCCAGCCGGCGACGGTGCGGCGCTTTTCCTGCAGGGCGCGGTGCTGCTCGCTGTTGGTGGCGAACTTCACCATATGCTTCGTGCAGCGGATGATATCACCGTCGACCAGCTGCTCGGGCTCCTCGACCTTTTTGCCGTTGAGGAAGACCCCGCCGCCGCGGCTGAGATCGGTGACGTGCCAGTCGCCCTTATCGTTTCGCGTGACGACGGCGTGCACACTCGCAACGTCCTCATACGGCAGGCGGACGTCGGAGGATTTGGCGCGGCCGATGATGCACTCCCAGTGCTGCAGCGGGTGCACCTCGCCCTGCGGCGTGACCAGATAGCCCCAGGTTTCGGGATCGGCGCGGCCGCTGAGCATGGAGCGCACGCAGCGAAACAGTACCACGAACGCCAAAATGGGCAGCAGAAAACGCGCCACCTGCGCCAGAATCGGCAGCAGCTGATCGGTTCCGTTGAAATCCAGTTGCGGCATGCGTTTTCCTCCCTTCGGATTCATAGAATGATGGATTTTATATTATATCATATTCCGTTCCGGTTTACAATGCGGCGAAAAAGTCTTCAGAAAATGAAAAGAATTCCGAAAAGACTTGAAAACTGTCACTTTATAAGGTATGATACAAGTGCTTTGAATTTTTGAATCAAATGCAATTGGAGGACGCAGTCATTATGAAGCATCTCTTTATCGTGAATCCCGTCGCCGGCGGCCGCGACCGCACCGATGACGTCGCTGCGGCGGCGCAGGCGGTTTTGGGCCCTGCCGGGCTGGAATATGAGGTCTATCGGACGAAGACGCCGATGGACGCCGTGGATAAGATCCGCGAGGACGCCAAGGCCTGCGACGATCTGCGCGTATTTGCCTGCGGCGGAGACGGCACGCTCAACGAGTGCGTGAACGGCGCGGCGAAGCTCGAGAACGTGAGCGTGACGAGCTATCCCGGCGGCACGGGCAACGATTTCATTAAAGCGTTCGGCGAGGATCGGGAGCGCTTCTTCGATCTGGCGCAGCTGGTCTACGGCGAGATCCGCAAGTTCGATCTGATCGAGACCTGCGGACGCTACAGCATCAACATCTGCTCCGTCGGCGCGGATGCGCGCATCGGCACGGACGTGCACAAATACAGCAGCATCCCCGTGCTCGGCGCAGGGCCCATGGCCTATGTGACGAGTCTGGTGGTCAATTTGTTCAAGGGGCTCAACGGCCCGGTGAAGGTCACGGCGGAGAATTTCTCCTATGAGGGTCTGTCCGCCATCGTGACGGCGTGCAACGGCCAGTATTACGGCGGCGGCTTCCGCCCATCGGTCGATGCGCGGCCTGACAGCAGAACCATGGAGATGTTCGTGGTGAAGGAAGTGAAGTTGCCCGAGTTCCCCGGCCTGATCGGCAAATATGCCAAGGGCAACTGGCGTGCCATTTCGGAGGATAAGCTCTACCATTTCTACAGCAATCACGTTGAGATCGAGACGCCCGAGCCGGTCGTCGTGAACGTGGACGGCGAGGCGCTCTACAGCGACCACATCAATTTCACGCTGGTGCCCGCGGGCGTGAATTTCATCGTGCCGAAGGGCATGAAGATGTTCCAGTAAAATTGAAGATATGAAGCCGCCCGGAGTCAGGCTCCGGGCGGCTATTTCATTTCAGCTGTGATTTTAATTCCTGAAAGCTCTCCAACGCGCTTTGCAGGTTTTCAATAATGTCATCTGCCAGCACGTCGGGCGACGGCAGGCTGTCCAGATCGGCGAGGGATTTATCCTTGATCCAGAAGATATCGAGGCTGGTCTTGTCCCGCGCGAGGATGTCGGCAATGTCGAATTTGCGCCATCGTCCGTCCGGGTTCTCCTCGCTCCATGTTTCGGTGCGCTCATGGCGATTCTCCGGATGATAGCAGGAGATGAATTCCTGTAGATCGGAATACTGCATCGGGTGTTGCTTCAGCGTGAAGTGAATATTCGTGCGGAAATCATAGATCCATACGGTTTTGGTCTGCATCTCCGCGCTTGCAGGGCGTTTATCGAAGAAGATGACGTTTGCCTTCACGCCCGGCTTATAAAAGATGCCGGTTGGCAGACGCAGAATCGTATGCAGATCGCAGGTCTGGAGCAGCTTTTTGCGCACGATTTCACCAGCGCCGCCTTCGAAGAGCACATTGTC
>JBGUHV010000033.1:0-4348 GCA_045112425.1 Oscillospiraceae bacterium | reverse complement strand
AGATACGCCTCATCCACGCCGGCGCGCTGCGCCACCGCGGTGATCGGCTCCATCTGACAGGCCTGTGCGATCTCAATGTCGGATTTGTACTCCATGTTGGGCCTCCGTTCCAATCAAAAGTCGCCCTTATTATAGCATGGACACGCACTGGCAGAAATACACGATTCTGACAAGAAAAAATGCCCTCCGCGCCGTTTCGGGCACGAAGTGCCTAAACAGAGCACAAATTGACAGGATTATAACGATCTCGGGAAAAACATTGCTCAACTTTGGCGGATTCTCCATTGACATCTGTCCGCAAACCCGATACAGTAAATGTAAACCAAAAACGGACCCGGAACCGAAAGGAAGGTACTGATATGGAAGCTGTCAAACGCATCGGCGTGCTCACCAGCGGGGGAGACGCCCCCGGCATGAACGCCGCCGTCCGCGCCGTCGTGCGCACGGCCATCGGACTCGGAATCGAGGTCGTCGGCATTCGCCGCGGCTGGCACGGACTCGTCTTCGGCGATTTCTTCACCATGACCGCAAAGGACGTCAGCCACATTCTCAACGCCGGCGGCACCACGCTTTATACTGCCCGCTGCCCCGAATTCATGACGGAGGAGGGTCAGCTCAAGGCCGTCGCAACCTGCCGTCTGCTCGGGCTGGACGGCGTCGTTGCCATCGGCGGCGACGGCACGTTCCGCGGCGCGCTCGCGCTCAGCCGACACGGCATCCCGGTCGTCGGCATTCCCGCCACGATTGACAATGACATCGGCTGCTCGAACTATACCATCGGCTTTGACACCGCCTGCAACACCGCCGTCGGCTGCATCGACCGCCTGCGCGACACGATGCAGTCTCATGAGCGCTGCTCCGTCGTGGAGGTCATGGGCCGCCATGCGGGCTTCCTCGCGCTCTATGTCGGTATCGCCGTCGGCGCCACCGCGGTGCTCGTGCCGGAGCGCGGCTATGATTTTGACCGCGACATCGCCGAGCACATCCGCCGCTCCCGCCTCAACGGCTCCACGCACTTCATGATCGTCGTGGCCGAGGGCGTCGGCAGCGCGTTCGATATCGGCAACGAGATCCGCGACAAGCTGGGCCTCGACCCGCGCGTGACCGTGCTCGGCCACATCCAGCGCGGCGGCACGCCCTCCGTCCGCGACCGTGAGATCGCCTCCCGCATGGGCTATACCGCCGTCAAGGCGCTCAGCGAGGGGAGAAGCAACCTCATCATCGGCACGCAGGGCGGCTTCCTCGCCGAAACGCCGATCGAAGAGGCGCTGGAGATGAAAAAGAATCTGCAGATGGATCGCTACGAAGTGCTTCAGGCGATGCAGAGGTAAGTCGCTCCGCTCCCAAAATGAAAGGCCAGAGACCTTTCATTTTGAAGGGGCTGCACTCCACTCCGGGGTCTCGGCTTCGAAAGCGAGCTTTCGAATGTGAGCCCCCTCCGTTCCGCGAGCAGAATTTTTGCACCCAAACAAGTTCGGGCACAAAAATGTCTGATTTCTTCGCGCCCTGCGAGGCGCGAACTCTGCGAGGCAATCAAAGAACGAAAGCAAACGCACGCCGTTTATTTATGGCGTGCGTTTGCTTTTGCGGCACATCGCCGACAGGTGATCAAACAACTCCACACTCTTTTCATTTTTTGCAGTTGTAAATGTGCTCCCGATTTGTTATAATACTTTATTACTGATACTATGTCTAATTATCGGCATTTTTCAATAATTGCCGGTTCTATGAAAGGAGGGGCTCGTCATGGCCAAGTCTGCCGGCGAGAGGAAGCAGTCCGCTTCCGCGCCGATGAAGCTTCCGCAGGCACTCATGCCGAATTCCCGACTGTTTCTGATCTTTCTCATCCTCTTTGCCGTCGCCACGTTCTTTTTCTCCGACCGGCTGTGGCTGGCGCTGGCCGAGGTGGGAATCATCCTCGCGCTCATCGTCTATTCTCTCATTGCGAACCGCGCGCACCGCAAGGCGCTTCGCAGCTATATCGAGAGCGTCACCTTCTCGACCGACACGGCCAAGAGCAGCACGCTGCAGAATTTTCCCCTGCCGATGGCGGTCTTCCGTCCGGCGGATGCGCAGATCATCTGGGCCAACCAGTCCTTTTTCCAGGTCTGCGGTGTGCGCAGCCCTTCGGTGGAGATGCGCGTGACGGACGTTGTGCCCGGCTTCTCCGGCCGCTGGCTCATGGACGGGCACAGCCGCTGCCCCGATCTCGTGGAGATCGAGGATCGGAAGTATCAGGTGCACGGCAACCTCGTCCACCCCAAGGAGAACGAGACCGCCGTCATGGCCATCACCTACTGGGTGGACGTCACGGAGTATGAGACGCTGCGCCGCGAGTATTACGATTCCCGCCCCAACATTGCGCTCTTCGTCATCGACAACTATGATGAGCTCATCCGGGGCCTCACCGACCGCAAGCGCAACGATCTGCGCGAGGAGATCGAGGATCAGCTCCTGCAGTGGTGCGAGGGGAAGAACGGCTTCTTCCGCCACTATGACCGCGACCGCTATCTCTTCGTCTTCGAGGATCGCTATCTCGCCGCCATGCGGGCGGACAAGTTCCGCTCCCTGCTCGAGGGCGTGCACAGCGTGGTCAACCCCGTCGGCATCCGCGCCTCGCTCTCCGTGGGCATCGGGCGCGACGGCTCCGGCTTTGAGGAGAACTTCAACTTCGCCGTGCTCGGCGTCGACATGGCGCTCAGCCGCGGCGGCGATCAGGCCGTGCTCAAAAATCGCGTGAACTTCGAGTTCTACGGCGGGCGCGGCGGCGAGATCGAAACGCGCACCAAGGTCAAATCCCGCGTCATGGCAAACGCCCTGCGCGAGCTCATCCAGGATTCCTCCCGCGTCTTCGTCATGGGGCACCGCATCTCGGATCTGGACGCGCTCGGCGCCGCCGTCGGCGTCTGCTGCATCGCGCGCAAGCTCGAAACGCCCTGCAGCATCGTGCTCGACCGCGCGCACACGGCGGCAAAGCCCCTGCTCGAGCTGATGGATCAGAACGAGCAGTACCGCGACGCTGTCATCTCCCCGCACGAGGCGATTCTCCGGGCGGACAGCCATTCGCTGCTCATCGTTGTCGACACCAACCGCCCCGATCAGGTGGAGGATCTCGCGCTGCTGGAGAGCTGCAAGCGCGTCGCCATTATCGACCACCACCGCCGCGCGGCGGAATACATCGCCAATCCCACCCTCGCGTTCCATGAGCCGAACGCCTCCTCGGCCTGCGAGCTCGTGGCGGAGCTCCTGGAGGAGCTCACAGAGCAGAAGGATCTGCAGCGCTTTGAGGCCGAGGCGGTTCTCGCCGGCATCATGCTCGATACGAAAAACTTCAACATCCGCACCGGCGAGCGCACGTTTGACGCCGCGGCCTTCCTGCGCCGCAGCGGCGCGGACACCGCCGAGGTGAAAAAGCTCCTGCAGAGCGACCTGAGCCACACCGTGGCGCGCTGCCGTATCCTGCAGAGCGCGGAGATCTATGCGCCGGGCATCGCGCTCGCCGTCGAGACAGAGCCGCAGGACCGCATCGTGGCGGCGCAGGCGGCGGACGAGCTGTTAAACGTCGCGGGCGTCGAGTGCTCCGTCGTGGTCTATCCCGTGCCGGAGGGCACGTTCATGTCCGCCCGATCCATCGGGCCGGTCAACGTGCAGCTCCTGCTCGAGCCGCTTGGCGGCGGCGGAAACCGCGCCGCGGCGGCAGCCCTCTGCAAGGGCAGAACCGTGGAGGAGACCGTGCTGCAGCTCAAGGCAGCCATCGACGGCTACGAGGCCGAATAAACCACAACATCCATTCCCATAGATAAAGGAGAACCAATTATGAAAGTCATTTTCCAGCAGGACGTCAAGGGCCAGGGCAAGAAGGGCGAGCTGAAAACCGTCTCCGACGGTTACGCCCGCAACTATCTGCTGCCCCGCGGTCTCGCCATGGAGGCCACTGCCGACAATCTCAACGCCTACAAGCTCAAGGAGAAGGCCAAGGCCGCCCAGATGGCCAAGGAGAAGGCCGCGGCGCAGGAGGCAGCCGAGCGGCTCGGCGCCGTGCAGGTCAAGGTCACGGGCAAGGCCGGCAGCAGCGGCAAGCTCTTCGGCGCCATTACCTCCAAGGAGATCAGCGACGCGCTGCGCGAGCAGTTTGACATCGACATCGACTCCAAGAAGATCGTGCAGACCGAGCCCATCAAGAGCTTCGGCGCGTTCGACGTCAAGGCCAAGCTCGGCTACGAAATCAGCGGCACGATTCATGTACTGGTAGTTGAGGGCTGATCTTCGCATTTACTAACGCTTAAGGAGGAACTCTGATGGAAGAGCTTCTCGGTCGTCCGGCACCCCATGACGCGGCCGCCGAGCA
>JBGUHV010000032.1:0-5220 GCA_045112425.1 Oscillospiraceae bacterium | reverse complement strand
AACGAGACGAGGAGGTGTCGAAGAGCAATGCCGAACATCAAATCCGTGATGAAGAACGACGTGAAGTCCAAGCTGCAGAACGCCAAGAACCGCGCTGAGAAGACTGCCATGAAGACCAGTCTGAAGAAGTTTGACGCGGCTGTCAACGCCGGCGACAAGGACGCAGCTGCCGCCACGTTCAAGGCCGCCGTGCAGTCTGTGGACCGCGCCGCTGGTAAGGGCCTGATTCACAAGAATAAGGCAGCGCACCAGAAGTCCGCGATGGCCAAGAAGCTGAACGGTCTGGGCTGATAAAGCTGATTCAAGGGCATGGTCTTGACCATGCCCTTTTATCATTTATCCCAAAACGAAAGCGTTTCGCTTTCGTTTTGAAGGGGATTGCGTTTTGGAAGGCAGAAAGAATTATGGACGAGAAAAAGAAGCTTTTGTTGATTATCAATCCCAAGGCGGGGAAGAGCGGGTATCGCAGCGGGTTTGCCGACGTGATGCTGACGCTGAGCGAGGGCGGCTATGACACGACCGTGCGCTTTACCGAGGGGCACGGCGACGCCACGCGCTTTGCGGCGCACCACGCGAAGGCGTTTGACACGATCGCCTGCATCGGCGGCGACGGCACGCTCAGCGAGGTCGTGGCCGGTCTCATGCAGGTGCCGAATCCCCCGCCGCTGGGCTACATTCCCCTCGGCTCGACGAACGACGTGGCAAACACCCTCGGCCTGCCGAAAAACGCCGTCGAGGCGGCGGAGCGCATCGTCTCCGGCACGCCGATGCCGTTTGACGTCGGTGGCTTTCAGGACGACGCGTATTTCACCTACGTCGCCGCCTACGGCGCCTTCACCGAGGTAAGCTACGCCACGCCCCAGAATGAGAAGGCCGCGCTCGGCTACATGGCCTATATGCTCCATGCCGCCGGCGCGCTCACGAAGCTCGAGAGCATCCACACCCGCATCGACTACGAGGGCGGCACCATCGAGGGCGACATTCTCTACGGCGGCGTGTCGAACTCCACGCGCGTCGCGGGCGTCGTGAAGCTCAAGAAGGATCTCGTGAGCCTCTCCGACGGCATGTTCGAGGTGCTTCTGGTGCCGACGCCCAAGAGTCTCGCGGACTTCACGCGCAGCGCCACCGGCCTGCTCGGCCAGAAATACAACGGCGTGGACGTGATTCTCATTCAGTCGAGCGATCTCACCGTCACGTTCGACAAGCCCGTCGCCTGGACGCGCGACGGCGAGGACGGCGGCGCGCATCAGGTCGTCCATCTGGTGAATCACCCGTCCGCCGTTCAAATCATAACTTGATAATCCACAAAGCAAACGCTTTGCAACAAAAGGCGATGCCTTTTGTTGAGAAAATGAAGTGTTTTGCTAAACACTTCATTTTCAGATCATCAAGTTACAACGTTGCAATCATTTGGCGTGTTTGCACGCCAAATATGCGGGTATTACCGCATACTTCCGCATCGCGGAAGTGATTGCTTAGTTATTGTTTAATCGTACTATTTAAAGAGGTGTCCAACATGCAGAGACAGCGCATTTCCGGCATTTTTGCCGACCCGCAGGCCTTCGACGGCAAGGAGATCACCGTCTGCGGCTGGGCCCGCACCACGCGGGATATGAAAAACTTCGGCTTCATCGAGCTCAACGACGGCAGCACGGTCAAGAGCCTGCAGATCGTCATGGAGCGCGAGAAGCTCGCGAATTACGACGAGGTGGCGCGTCAGAACGTCGGCGCCGCCTTCATCGCAAAGGGCATCCTCACGCTGACGCCCGAGGCCAAGCAGCCGTTCGAGCTCAAGGCCACGGACATTCAGGTCGAGGGCGTCTCCGCGCCGGATTATCCGCTGCAGAAGAAGCGCCACAGCGTGGAGTTCCTGCGCACAATCCAGCATCTGCGCCCGCGCACGAACCTCTTCAACGCCACGTTCCGCGTCCGCAGCGTCGCGGCGCAGGCGGTGCATGAGTTCTTTCAGCAGCGCGGCTTTGTGTATATCAACACCCCGATCATCACCGGCTCCGACGCCGAGGGCGCGGGCGAGATGTTCCGCGTCACGACGCTGGATCTCGAGAATCTGCCCCGCACCGAGGACGGCAAGGTCGACTACAGTCAGGATTTCTTCGGCAAGAGCACGAACCTGACCGTCTCCGGACAGCTCAACGCCGAGAACTTCGCCATGGCCTTCGGCGACGTCTACACCTTCGGCCCCACCTTCCGCGCCGAGAACTCCAACACCCAGCGCCACGCCGCCGAGTTCTGGATGATCGAGCCCGAGATGGCCTTTGCCGACCTCGACGACGATCTCGAGTGCATGGAGGCGATGGTGAAGTATATCATCAACACCGTGCTCGAACGCTGCCCGAACGAGATGCAGTTCTTCAACTCCTTCGTCGACAAGGGTCTGCTCGACCGCCTGCACAACGTCGTCGACAACGAGTTCGGCCGCGTGACCTATACCGAGGCCGTGGAAAAGCTCCTCGCCTCCGGCAAGAAGTTTGATTACCCCGTCAAGTGGGGCATCGACCTGCAGACCGAGCATGAGCGCTACCTCACCGAGGAGGTCTTCGGCCGCCCCGTGTTCGTCACGGACTATCCGAAGGAGATCAAGGCCTTCTACATGCGCCTGAACGACGACAACAAAACCGTCGCCGCGGCGGACTGCCTGGTTCCAGGCATCGGCGAGATCATCGGCGGCAGCCAGCGCGAGGAGCGCCTCGACGTGCTGCAGAGCCGCATCGAGGAGCTCGGCATGAAGGAGGAGGACTACTGGTGGTACCTCGATCTGCGCCGCTACGGCTCCTGCCGCCACGCGGGCTTCGGCCTCGGCTTCGAGCGCATGGTCATGTACCTCACCGGCGTGAGCAACATCCGCGACGTGGAGCTGCACCCGAGAACCGTCGGCAACGCGGACTTCTAAACAAAAAAAGCAACCGGGCAGGCCGAACCGTCTGTCCGGGTTTTTTCATGCCGTAGGGGCGATTCACGAATCGCCCGCATTTTGACTCCCGGTTGCATTTCCGGTCGAAAGATGGTAAAATTTGAACAGAAGTCAAGTTATACGCCGCTTATTCGACAGGAGGGATTGGAATGACCAACATTCACAACGAGCCGAAAATCAAAAATCCGCTGATCGTCGCCATCCGCGAGCAGCTGGAGCACCGCGCGCTCTGGATGTATTTCCTCTGCGACGAGGCGCGCAAGAAGGGCCTCGAGCCGACTGAATACGCCCCCGCGGCGATCCGTCGCTGCGGACTCTATCAGGGCGCGCGCTTCCGCGAGAAGGGCGGCCTCGGCCAGTCTCTGCGCGGGCTGAAAAAGGCGCTCTTCGGCAAATTCGCCCAGTGGGTGTTCGAGATGGACATCGTGCAGTGCGACGATGATCATCTCTCCATCGACTTTCACTACTGCCCGCTCGTGAAGGCCTGGCAGAAGCAGGGCTGCTCGGACGAGGAGATCCGCCTGCTCTGCGACCACGCCATGTGCGGCGACCGCGGCATCGCCGAGAGCTTCGGCTGCCGCCTGAATCTGCCCAAAACCATCGCAAGGGGCGACGAGATCTGCCAGATCCGATTTGAACGGAATTAAGAAGAGGAAATCGAAGATGAAGCTATGGAAAAGAACGCCGGATGACACGCCGACATATTATCTCTTTGAATTGGGTCACAGCGTCGTGAAAAAAGAAGGCTCGTTCTGGTATGACAGAGATCGGAAGAACCATCTCTGGAAGTACGACTCGTCCTGGATGGCACGATACTTTGATGCGCAATACGAAGTGATCGAAATCGACTATGACGAGGAGACCGAGCAAATCACCGCCCGCAGACAAATCCCGGGCTTCGGCTGCAGTGAGGAGCTGCTCCACCCGAAAGCCGATGGATGAGTCTGCAGGCTCAGCCGCTGACGATACTGGCAGAACAAAAGGAAACAGGCGAGGCTCGCCTGTTTCCTTTTTATTGGAACTTCTGAATCAGCTTTTCGATTGCCTCGGCGAAGCTCGCGAGCGTCTTGTTCGGACGGCCCTCGCTCTTCTGGATGAGCGCGGTGAGCGCGTCGCCCGCCCTGACCAGGCGGCGGAACGCGTCGCTGACCTGCCGCGGCTTGCCGGAAAAGCCCGTCTGCTTCTGAATCGGCTTCGGCTGCGCCTCGAACACTGCGGCATTTGCCGCGAGATCATAGACCGTGCCGCTGTAGGGCGCGAGGGCGTCGTACTGATATTCGCCGCGCAGCGTCTTCACGAACGCCTTCGTCGCGTCGTCGTCGCCGTGGTTCACAAAGACCTTCTGCGGCTTCGGCGTGATCGCGCCGAGCCAGTCGATCAGCCCCTGCTTATCCGCGTGGCCGCTGATGCCGGGCAGGGCCGTGATCTCCGCGTGAACGGCCACCTCGTCGCCAAAGAGCTTCACGCTCTTCGCCCCGTCGTGGATCTTCCGCCCGAGCGTGCCGACGGCCTGATAGCCGACGAAGAGCACCGTGCACTCCGGCCGCCAGAGGTTGTATTTTAAATGGTGGCGCACACGCCCCGCATCGCACATGCCGGAGGCGGAGAGAATCACCTTCGGCGTCTTATCGTCATTGAGCGCCTGCGAGTCCTGCTGGCTCGTGGCGATGCGCAGATCGTCAAACCAGATCGGGTTTTCGCCCTTTTTCAGCAGCGCGCGCACGTCCTCGTCGAGATACTGCGTGTCCGTCTGCAGGAAGATGCCCGTCGCCTCCGTGGCGAGCGGGGAGTCCACATAAACGGGGAAGCCCGGATGGTGCTTCACGAGGCCGTCGTTCTTGATCTGCCGCAGGAAATAGAGCATCTCCTGCGTGCGGCCGATGGCGAAGGACGGGATGATCACATTGCCGCCCCGGTCGAGCGTGCGCTGAATCACCGCCGCGAGCGCCGGCACATAGTCCACAGTCTTCTCATGCAGCCGGTCGCCGTAGGTCGATTCGATCATCACATAGTCCGCGCCCTCGGGGATCTGCGGGTCGTTGAGAATCGGCTGGTTGGCGTTGCCGACGTCGCCGGAGAAGATGATCTTCTTCTCCGTGCCGCCCTCGGTGAGCCATGCCTCGATGCAGGCGCTGCCGAGCAGATGCCCTACGTCCGTAAACCGGATCACGAGCCCCTCCTCGACCTGAATTTTTTCCCCATAGACTAACTATCAAAAGTCAAGCAGAAACTGCGAATCGGCAGGAAAGAAAAAAAGGGTGCAAAAGGGTGAGTGTCCTACAGGGCAC
>JBGUHV010000031.1:0-4186 GCA_045112425.1 Oscillospiraceae bacterium | reverse complement strand
TCGTGAACCTCTGCGACGGCACCATCATGTATGAATTCGGCGCGGCGGACGGCTATGCCAACCGCACCTGGAGCATGTATGACGCCTCTCCGCTCTATTACGAGGAGGGCGACGAGCTGATCTACCCGGGCGAGAACGGCCTGCTCTACATCATTCAGCTCAACACCAGCTACAACATGGAGGAGGGCATCGTCGGCATCGCGCCGGACGAGCCCGTTCGCTGGCGCTATAACGGCGTGCGCACGGGAGACAAGTTCTGGGTCGGCGTCGAGGCCTCGCCCGTTATCTGGACGCATTATCTCTACATGGCCGACAACGGCGGCAACCTCATGTGCATGGATCTGCGCACCTTAAAGCTCGTCTGGGTGCAGGACGTGCTGGACGATACCAACTGCACGCCGGTGCTCGAGTGCGAGGACGGCCATCCCTATCTCTATATCAGCACCTCCTTCCACGCCGGCTGGCGCGCGGCGGAAAATTCCACCGCCACGATCCCGGTCTGGAAGATCGACGCCCTCAGCGGCGAGGTCGTCTGGCAGCATGACTATACCTGCTATACGCAGTCCGGCGTCTCCGGCGGCGTGCAGGGCACGATGGCGCTCGGCAAGAACGATCTGAAGGATCTCGTGTTCGTGCCGGTCTCCCGCTGCGGCGATCAGGCGAGCGCGGGCGTACTCGCGGCGCTCAATAAGAAAACCGGCGAGACCGTCTGGGAATTCCCGACCGTGATTTACAGCTGGTCGTCGCCCGTCGATTTCTATGACGAGAACGGCAAGGGCTATCTGATCTACTGCACCTCCGGCGGCTTCCTCTATCTCCTCGACGGCGCCACCGGCGAAAAGCTCGCCGACATCGACCTCGACGGCAACATCGAGGCCTCCGCCGCCATGTTCAACGACATGGTTGTCGTCGGCCACCGGAGTCAGCGTATCTTTGGTATCAAGATTTCCTGAGCACGCTTCGCAGTACCGTAGGGGCGGATATCATCTGCCCGCGCAGTGTGAACTCTCATTCCGTAAAATGAAAAGGCGAATCCGCAGCATGCAAACGCTGCGGATTCGCTTTTTCTTTCACGCAAACATTTCATTGATCAGACGCTCCAGCTCCTGCACGGCGGGGGCGTCGGGGAATTCCTCTGCGAGGATCGCGAGCATGGAGCGGTAGTACCACTCGTGCTGCGCCTTGTCCTTCTGATGGAAGATCTCCCAGAGCCCGTCGCCCATTTTGGCGTAATCCCGCGCCATCTCGCGCATATTCGAGAGCTTGTCGCCGAGGGCGACCAGCTTTGCCTCGCGCGGAGCGGCTTTGAGCGTTTCGAGCGCCTCCTCCTTGCGGATGCGCCAGGTCTCGCCGCGCGGGCGGTCGTCGCGCTTATCCTCGCTCTCGGCGCCGACGAGGGCGGCCACGCGCTCGCCGAAGAGCTCCAGAATCTGCCCGGCGTTCACGTCCGTGTCCTCCAGCGTGTCGTGCAGCAGCGCTGCAATGATCACGTCCTCATCGTCCGTCATCATGCTCACGGTCACCGCTGCCTCCATCAGATGCAGCACATAGGGTCGGTTTTTGCCCTTGCGCTTCTGCCCGTCGTGCGCCTCGGCGGCAAAGACCATCGCGCGTTCGATTCGTTCCATTCTTCTTTCTCCTTATGGTAGTTTCATCAGTGTGTCATCCTGAGCGGAGCGCGTCAGCGCGCAGTCGAAGGATCTTGGCTTGGAAGCAAAAGAGAGCACCCAGCGTATGTCCGACTGCGCTGCCAGGATTCTTCGACTCCGCTTCGCTCCGCTCAGAATGACAGGAGGGAGCAGTCAGGCGTGCTCCAGCCAGTGCGCGTCGCGGTAAAGCGCGCGGCCGACGCCGATGATGTCCGCCTTGCCCTCGGCGAGCAGCTTCTCCGCGTCCGCAATCGTCTTCACGCCGCCGGTGAGCATCACGGGCGCGCTGACTGCGGCTTTGACCTTCTCGCTCATGGAGCCGAAATACCCCGGCTCGGGATGATCGGACCGCACATACCCGCACATGCCGCCCGAGAGGTCGATGAGATCAATCCCGGCGGCCTCGAACATCTTGCAGGCTTCCACGGCGTCGGCCTCGGTCGAGCCGCCGGGGAGATAGTCCGCGCCGCCGAGCCGCAGCGCGACCGGCACGTTCGGCCCCACGGCCTCGCGCACGGCGGCGATTGCCTCCATGTGGAAGCGCAGGCGGTTTTCCATCGTCTGCGGGCCGTATTCGTCCGTCCGCTGATTCGTCAGGGGAGAGTAGAACTGGTTGAGCAGATAGCCGTGCGCGCTGTGGATCTCCACGCCGTCGCATCCGGCCTTCACCGCCCGCACGGCGGCGCGGGCAAAGGCTTCCGTGGTCTCGTGAATTTCCTCCGCGGTCATCTCGCGCGGCGTGCCGTTTGCGAGCTTGCGGGGGCAGGGGATTGCGCTCGCCGAGAGATTCATGCCCGGCGTCGCCGGCTCCGCGCCGCTGCCGGCGTGGTTCAGCTGCGCAATCACGGCGCTTCCGGCCTCATGAATGGCCTGCACCAGGCGGGAAAGCCCCGCGATGCAGGCGTCGTCCGCGATGGAGAGCTGCACGGCGCTCGCCCGCCCGGCGGGAGCGATAAAGGCGTGCTCGAGAATGATCAGACCCGGCGCGGAAAACTGCGCGCGGTCACGATAGTATGCGGTCAATTCGTACGTGACGTGTCCGTCGTCGGTTTTTCCGGTTGCCATCGGCGGCATGGCGAGCCGGTTTTTCAGCGTGAGCGACCCAATTTTTATGGTGTTCTGCAGCATGGCAAGCCCTCCTTTTTTGACCATCATACCACAAAGTCCAGGCCTTTCCAAGACCTGTGCCGATTCCTCTGTTAATTCCTTGACGTTCCTTGTCAAGTTATCTTGAATATGTTATGGTAGGAACGATAGAAAAGAGAAAAGAGGAACGGGATATATGTCGTTAACAACGCTGTCAGAGCATGAGATCATCGCGACCCTCATCGCTCTGGCTCTTTTATTGGGCAGCGCCTTTCTCGTCGGCTCCCTGATGGAGCGCGTGAAGGCGCCGCGCGTCGTGGGCGAAATTCTCGGCGGCCTCCTCCTCGGCGGCACGCTGCTGTATCATTTCTTCCCCGAGCTGATGGGCGGCATCTTTATGGCCTACCCGGAGGAGGGGAAGGTGCTGAACATCTTCTATCAGCTGGGGCTCATCTTCCTCATGTTCCTCTCGGGGTACAACACGCGCCTTGAGCTTGACCGCTCGAACGGCCGCGTGATCTTCTTCGTGTTCTTCGGTGCGACGGTGCTGCCCATGCTCGGGGCGCTGCCGTTCATCCGCATGTTCGAGCCCGCCTTCATCGGCGAGATGGGAAACAAGATCTCCTTCGGCCTTGTCTTCACCATCGGCGTCGCCATCACGTCCATTCCGGTCATCTCCAAGATCTTCTTCGATATGGGCATCATGAACACCCGCTTTTCCAACACGGTGCTCACGGTTTCCACGTTTCAGGATCTGCTGCTCTGGATTCTGCTCAACGCCGCCACGCGCATCGTCGCGGCGGGCGAGCTGCGTCTGGTGGATATGATCGGCGTCGTCGCCATCACGCTCGGCCTCTTCGCCGTCGTGAAGGTCATCTCCGACCATACGAAGCCCCGCGAGCAGCACTTGAAGCCCATCACGTTCTATTCCGTGAGCTTTGTGATCCTCCTGCTCGTCTGCGCCGGACTCTACACCGTCGGCATCAACATCATGTATGCCGCCTTCCTCGTCGGCTATGTGGTCAAGGCGGTCGCGGGCGTCGATTCGCGCATCAAGAATGCGATGGACTCCCTCGGCAACTTCGCCTTTTCGTTTTTCATTCCGATCTATTTCGCCCTCGTCGGCATTCAGCTGAATCTGCTGCATAATTTCTCCTTCCTGCGCTTTGCGATCTTCTTCGTCATCGCCTTCGGCCTCGAGGGAATCGGCACGTTCCTCATGCTGCAGTTTACCGATCTGCGCGACGCCGTGAAGGTGAACTTCGCCATCACGATGAACGCCCGCGGCGGCCCCGGCATCGTGCTCGCCACGGTGGCGTATTCCTACCAGATCATCAGCGTCGAGTTTTTCACGGTGCTCATTCTCACCACCATGCTCTCCTCCCTGATCGCGGGCTACTGGCTGCGCAGTCAGCAGAAGAAGGACAGCACGATCTTCATGCGCCTGCGCA
>JBGUHV010000030.1:0-2616 GCA_045112425.1 Oscillospiraceae bacterium | reverse complement strand
GCTCGAGCCGCGGCTCGAGGGCGTGTCTCGCGTGGGCATCTGCTTCTGCTACCCCGCCGAGCCCACGCCGGACGGCGATCTCAAGGTGCTCACCATCGACAAGGAGGTGCACGTAACCGGCTCGAAGGGCAAGCTCGTGCGCGCCTCGATTGAGAAGGAGCTTCAAAAGCGCGGCCACGAGGGGCTCTCCTTCGTGTGCATCAACGACACCGTCGCGGCCATCGTCCGCGGCAAGACGAGCGTGCCGCCCCGCTACGGCTCCGACTTTGCCGGCATGGTGCTCGGCACGGGCGTGAACACGGCGATGTATCTCCCCGTGGAGCGCATCGAAAAGCTCGGCCTGGAGGCCGACGGCACGCGCATGATCGTGAACATGGAGTCCGGCTTCTTCTCGGACATTCCGCAGAGCGACTTTGACAAAATGGTCGACGCCGCGACGGAAAAGCCCGGCACCTCCCTGTTTGAGAAGGCGGTCGCGGGCAAGTATCTCGGCGAGAACTGCCGGCTCGCGCTCAAGGCGGCGGCGCAGGAGGGCCTGTTCGAGAACGAGGAGACCACGAAGCGGCTCAAAGCCCTGCGCAAGGTGGACACCGCGCTGATCGACAAGTTCGTCACCAACCCGGATTACCGCGATCTCAAGGCTATGAAGGACGCGACGGACGCGGATCTGGAGCTCGCGCAGCACATCATCATCGGCATCTTCCGCCGCGCGGGCATGATCACCGTCAGCTGCGTGGCGGCGCTCTCCCGCCTGTCCGGCTTCGGCAAGACCGACCGCTACAAGCCCGTGATCACCTGCGTGGACGGCTCGGTTTATAACAGCAGCTTCTTCATGCATGAGGCGATCACCGACGGGATGCAGGACTTCACCGTGCAGGAGCTGAACATCTACAGCATGTGCAAGGGCGTGGAGCACTCGACGCTCGCCGGAACCGCGGCAGCCTCGCTCATCAGCGTGAATTAATTTTTTGACAACGCTTGCAGTCTGGTGTCGTGTTTGCTATAATAACTTTGTAGATTCCTAATCTTTCTTATGAGAGGAGATTCCATATGAAATGTCCGAAATGCGGCAGCGAAATGCAGATTGATGAGCATCGCAGATATGCGCTCCAGATGTGCTACAACTGCGGTTACATCGAAGGCCGGATGGCCGACGTGAAGAAAAAGGAGACCAACTTCGCGCATCTGAAGAACCTGAACATGAACGAGGCGATTGCCTTCATCTCCGCCGGTCTGGACATCAAGTCCAAGAAGGTCGCCCAGTGGCTGGACGACGAGTTTGAGAAGTAATCAAAAAGAGAGCCTGCCGTATGGCAGGCTCTCTTTTTGGATATTTGCATGCAGAAAAAGCTTGTCATCCTGAGCGGAGCGCGGCAGCGCGGAGTCGAAGGATCTTGGCATGGCAGGAAAACAGAACGATCAGCTTCTATCCAGCTGCTCTGCCAGGATTCTTCGACTCCACTTCGTTTCGCTCAGAATGACATGAGTTTGACTGCGTATCTTTATTTTGTCAAAACTTGCTGATCGGGATGCTCTCATCGTCCTCGCCGTGCTCGACCGCTCGAATCTCGGCGTCGTAGCCGTAGGCGTCATTCACCTGAATGTGCACCGTGTCGCCGACCTGTTTGCCGAGCAGGGCCTTGCCGATGGGGCTCTCCTTGCTCACGAGGCCGTTGAGCGGATCCTGCCGCAGCGTGGTGACGAGACGGAGCACCTGCTCCTCCCCGTCCTCCTCGATCCAGATCGTCACCTTGTCGAAGAGCTGAATCCCGCCGCCGGGCGCGCTGGCCGGAATGACCTTCGCGGTTTTGATCATGCGCTCGAGATAGCGCACGCGGCTTTTGTTGCGGTTTAATTCCTGCTTGGCGGCCTTGTATTCAAAGTTCTCGCTCAGATCCCCAAAGGCGCGCGCGACCTTCACCTGCTCAATGAGCTGCGGCATGAGCACACGCTGGCGCTCATCCAATTCGGCCTGCATCTTATCAATATCTACCTGGGTCAGTTCGTCGTACATGGTTTATTTCTCCTGTTGGTACTTTTCTTTCGCGGTCTTGCATGAAGCGATCAGCATCACTCGAATCGTGGCGCATTGACGATTCATCGCTGTATAGGTTGCTTCGTCAAGAAAGCCGGTTCGATAAAGCAGTTCAAGCCAATAGCCGGTTTCGCTCGCTTCTTTCAGTGCGATCTCGAGCTTGGATATAAAATCCTTTTCATATAATGCCTCCGCGAAGTCAAAAAATGATGTCGCCGTTGGCGAGTGATGTTTCTCTGCTTGCGCAGAGAAATGATGCTGCTCCTGTGGAGCAATGATGTCATGTTTGCCCCTCAGTTGCCGTCAGGCATACATCATCAGCGAAGCGGCATCATTGCCGGAGGCTGCATCATTTGCCCGAAAGGGGAAACATAATTCAAAAAGCAGTGATTTGCAAACAAATCACTGCTTTTTGATTGGCAGCGGAAGAAGGATTCGAACCCTCACAAACGGAGTCAGAGTCCGGTGTGCTACCATTACACAATTCCGCTAAGCGCATATGCTATTATAACCGGATTTTTGGTTTTGTCAAGAGAAAAATTCCCATTTTTGAAAAAAGATTGACTGGGTGCACATAACCT
>JBGUHV010000029.1:0-9198 GCA_045112425.1 Oscillospiraceae bacterium | reverse complement strand
AGGATGCGGCAGGCAATATAGCTGCGCAGCGCGCTCTGGCAGATGAGATAGAGGGGCTTGTCCTTCGGAAGCTCGCTCATGCGGTCGCGAAGATCGTCGACCGGGATGTTCACGGCGCCCTCGGCGTGACCGCGGGCAAATTCGCGCGGCGTGCGCACGTCGAGGAGGACGAGGCTGCCGTCGCGCGGCAGATCGTCGAGCTCGTGCCAGTGGAACTGCTTCACGCGGCCCTCGATGAGGTTCTCCGCCATGAAGCCCGCCATGTTCACGGGATCCTTTGCAGAGGAATAGGGCGGCGCATAGGCGAGATCGAGATCCTTGAGATCCACGACCGAGACGCCCGCGCGCAGCGCGGTGGCGAGCACGTCGAGCCGCTTGTCCACGCCCGCTCCGCCGACGATCTGCGCGCCGAGGAGGCGGTTCGTGCCCTTCTCGAAGAGCACCTTCATCGTCATCATCTCGCCGCCGGGATAGTAGCCCGCGTGGCTCATGGGCGAGAGATAGATCTTATCATAGTCAATCCCCGCGGCCTGCGCGGTCTTCTCGTTGAGACCGGTATTGGCGGCAGTGAGATCGAAGAGCTTGATGACGGAGGAGCCCTGCGAGCCCTTGTAGCGGCTGTCAAGTCCGCAGATGTTGTCCGCTGCGATGCGGCCCTGCTTATTCGCGGGGCCGGCGAGCGCGATGAGCGCGGGCTCGCCCGTGACGAAATGGCGCACCTGCACCGCGTCGCCGACGGCATAGACATCCTTTGCGGAGGTCTCCATCCGATCATTGACCAGAATGCTGCCCTTGACGCCGAGCTCGAGTCCGGCGGCTTTGGCGAGGCTCGTCTCGGGCTGAACGCCAATGGCAAGCACGACGATATCGGCTGCAAACGGCGCCTCGTCCTTTAAGAGGACGCGGATCTCGTTTTCATCCGTCTCAAAGCCCATGACGCTGCGGCCGAGCATGAGATTCACGCCGTGCGCGCGAAGCTCCCCGTGCACAAAGGACGCCATGTCGGCGTCGAGCGGGCTCAGCACCTGCTTCGGGCGCTGGAGAATCGTGACCTCGAGTCCTGCGTGGCGCAGGTTCTCCGCCGTCTCGAGCCCGATGAAGCCGCCGCCGATGACGGCAGCGCGCTTCGGCTGGAACTTCACGACGCGCTCGCGCAGGGCGAAGGTGTCCTCCACAGTGCGGAGACAGAAGATGCGCTCGGAGTCGATGCCCGGGAGATCCGGCACGGTCGGACGCGCGCCCGGAGCAAGAATCAGGCTGTCATAGGCTTCGGTGAAGGTCTCCCCTGTTTCGAGATTTTTGACCTCGACGGTCTTCTCCCCGGGATGGATGGCCGTGACCTCATGGCGCACCTTCATCACGACGCGAAAGCGGGAATAGAAGCTCTCGGGATCCTGCAGCGTAAGCTCCTCAGGATCGGTGATCACGCCGCCGACATAGTACGGCAGACCGCAGTTGGCATAGGAGATATAGCCGGAGCGCTCGAAGACGACAATCTCGGCCTGCTCATCGAGACGGCGGATGCGGGCCGCCGCCGTGGCGCCGCCGGCAACACCGCCGACGATGACGACTTTGCGGCTCACTTCTCCACCTCCCCGTGATAGCTGCTGATGCCGCCGATGTTCGTGACGGCGGTATAGCCCATTCTGGTGAGCGCCATGACGGCCTGTCCGCTGCGGCCGCCGGAGAGGCAGTAGACAAAGAGCGGCGCGCTGTAATCGGTCAGCACGTCTTCGGCATTGCGGATGCGGGAGAGCGGGAGATTCACGCTGCCGGGCACATGACCCTGCGCATACTCGTCCGGCTCGCGCACATCGACGAGCACGGCGCCCGCCGTGTCGCGATACATCTGCACGCCTTCATCCATGCTCGGGCGATTGAAAAGTCCCATCTTGAAATCCTCCTGTCAATATGATTTATCTGAGATTATTCTACACAGGTCAGGGGGTTTTATCCGTGATGTAATCACGCTCGGCAAAATATGCCTCGATCTGCGCCTGATTCGCGGTGCAAGAGCCCTGAATCATCGTGCTTCTGCCGCCGCCCTTGCCGTTGATCGCGGCATTGATGGCCTTCGCCTCGGCGCGGAGATCGACGGTTTTGCTGCCGATGATATAGCGATAGCCCGCCTCATCTGAGCCGGTAAAGGCGGCGCAGACGCCGCCGGCGCGCTCCATGCCGGCATTTACCAGCTCGCGCATGACCTCAAAATCATCGAACTGACCGACGACGCAGAGATTCCCCTCCGTCTCCGGGAGCGACTCGAGCCGGAGCGCAAGGAGCTTGTGGTCGCGCTCCGTGATCTCTCGATGCAGCGCGTCCTTTTCCGCAAGCTGATGCTCCACGGCGGGCACGATTTCGTCCTTCGGCGTGCTGAGCAGGTTCGAGATGGCCTTCACTTGCTCAAATCGGTTAACATAATCCTGATAGGCATCGACGCCGCACAGGATCGTGAGGCGCATGCCGCCGCGGTGGCGCATGGCGTCGATAATTTTGATCATGCCGACCTGCCCGGTGTGCTTCACATGCGGTGCGCAGCAGGCGCAGACGTCATAGCCCTCGATGGTGACGAGGCGCACGTTCTCCGTGAGATCGAGCTTGCTGCGGTAGGTCAGTGATGGCAGCAGTGCGGGATCGGGATATTCCGCCGTGACCGCCGCGTCCTCCCAGACGACGCGGTTGCCCTCGCCCTCAAGCCAGCGGAGCTGCTCCGGCGTCAATTCGCCGCTGAGATCCATCGTGACGGCGTCCTCGCCGAGATGAAACCCGACGTTCTCATAGCCCCAGGCGCGGTGCGCGAGGCCGCAGAGAATGTGCTCGCCCGTGTGACTCTGCATACGGCGCGTGCGCACCGCCCGGTCGAGCTCGCAGGAGACGGTCTCCCCTGCCTTGACGGGAGACGCGAGATAGTGCGCGATGCCGTCCGCCTCCTCCTGCACGTCGAGCACGGGGATGCCCGCAATCACGCCGGGATCGGCGGGCTGCCCGCCGCCCTCGGGGAAAAACGCCGTCTGATCGAGGAGCACGCGCCAGCGCTCTCCCGCAGGCTCACAGCTGAGCACGCGGGCGGTGAAGCAAAAGAGAAAGCTGTCAGCATCGTATAGCTTGATGGTCATGGTCAAATTCCTCCAATTCGATGTCATTATAACCGAAATCTTCAGCGAGGGCAACATTGACAAACAGCATCGCCCAGCGCTATGATAGGAAAAAACGGAATGGAGGTTTTGCCATGGACAAGCGAATCAAGCGGCTGGTGTATCTCTCTCTGCTCGCGGCACTTTGCTGTGCGGCAACGATGGCAATCCCCATCCCGACGCCGACGGGCGGGTACCTAAACGCGGGCGACGTCGTAGTGGTCTTCACGGCCCTGCTCGCAGGGCCGGTCTGGGGAGGTGTCTCAATGGGCGTCGGCTCGATGCTGGCGGACGTCTTCGCAGGCTACGCGGTCTACGCGCCCGGCACGCTGCTGGCCAAGGGTCTCGCCGCCGTGGTGACGGGGCTGCTGTACCGCAAGACAAGAAAGCCCGTCGTCTCCGCCGTGTGCGGAGAGCTTGTGATGGCGGCGCTCTACTTTTTTTATGAATCGCTCGCATTGGGATACGGACTCGCGGCCTCGGCGGAGATTATCGGCAACCTCCTGCAGGGCGCCGTCGGCGTCGCCGGCGGCACGGCATTGTGGCATACTCTGCGCAAGGTGCCGGAGATCCGGGCGTTTGAGCAATCCTTAGAATGAGAAAAGAACCGATCCGTTAAGGATCGGTTCTTTTGATTTCCACGAGATTCGTATGCTGCGGGTTGCCGTGCGCGAGGGGCGTGGCGTTCCATGAGGTGAGCACGTTGATCGAGCCCGCGCGGTCAACGCCGTTTTCGTCCGGATCATACCACGCGCCCTGCGCAAGCGCGGCAACGCCGGGCATGATATCCTCCGTCACATCGGCGGCGGTGCGGGTGCGCCCGCGGTCGTTGAAAATCTCAACCGTATCACCGTCCGCGATGCCGCGCGCGGCGGCGTCCTGCGGGTGGAGCCAGAGGCGCTGCGGGTCGAGCTTCTCGAGTTCCGGGTTGTTATCATGGATGCTGTGGCAACGGCGCTTGGTGTGATAGCCGATGAGCTGGACTGGATATCGCTCGCGGAGCGGATCCTGCGCGCCCTCCGGCGGCGGCACATAGCCCGGGATCGGCGGGAACGGCTGCTCATAGGCGGCTTGCTGCACGGGCATGGAATAGAGCTCAATTTTGCCGGACGGCGTCGGGAACGGATGGCGCTCCGGGTCGGCGCACTCCCGCTCGAAGGCGACGAGCGGCAGATCGTTCTGATAGCGGTAAATGCCCGCCTCTTTGAACGCCTCGAAGGACGGCAGCTGCGGTTCCTTCGCGCGCACCTCCTCATACATGCGGCGAAGCCAGCCCTGCGCATTGAGCCCCTCGGTGAAGGCCTGCCCGAGACCGAGATTGCACGCGACCTCCGAGAGCCAGTCATATTCAAACCGCCCCTCCCCGATCGGCGCGACGACCTGATTGTTATAGCCGAGGAAATCGCCGCACTCCCACGGCATGGTGAGGTTTTCGCACTCAAGGAAGGAGACGCCGGGCAGCAGAATGTCGGCAAATTTCGTGCTCGGCGTGAGAAAGAGATCGCTGCAGAGGATGAACTCGCATTTCGATTCGTCGCGCAGGAGCGCCGCCGTGCGGTTGATATCGCCATGCTGGTTGATGAGGCAGTTTCCGGCGAGGTTCACGATCATCTTCACATCGGACTGCAGCCGCTCTCCGCCGCGCACGCCCTGCAGGGCGGTCATGGCGTGACCATGGTCGACCGCATCCGTCCAGCGGAAGGTCGGGATTTCCATGCGGTAGGGATTCGGCACAAAGGGCAGATGCGGCAGCGCGTGTCGGTTTACATAACCCGTTCCGGACGCCCAGCCGCCGGGGATGCCGACGTTGCCGGTCATGCAGGCGAGGAGGATTGCGCCTCGCACGCCCTGCTCTCCGTAGGCATGGCGCTGCGCGCCGTAGCCGAGGATCAGCGCGGCGGGCTTGGCTTTGGCATAGCGCCGCGCGAGAGAACGGATTGTCGCCGCCGGAACACCGGTGATCGCCTCGGCCCACTCCGGCGTTTTGGGAACGCCGTCCGTCATGCCGAGCAGATGCGACAGGACGCTCTCCCCCGCCGCGCCCTCAGGCTGGTGCGCATCGTCAAAGCCAAGGCAGCAGCGATCCAGAAAGACTTTGTTCGCAAGCCCCTCCGTCCAGATCACAAACGCCATCGCGTCGCAGAGCGCGGCGTCCGTGGCCGGGCGGATCGGAATCCACTCCGCGCCGAGGGATTTCACCGTGTCGCTCCGGCGGGGGTCGATGACGATGATCGGCGTGCCCTTTTCCTTAGCCTGCCGAAGATAAAACATCGTGCTCGCGTCAAAATGCGTCTCGCTCGGGTTATGACCCCAGAGGAAGATCAGCTCGCTTTTGAGCCAGTTGTCGCGGCTGGAGCCCGAGAGCTCCGTGCCGTACATGAGCCGCGTGGCGTGCTCGATGCAGGGCGTGGAATAGGAATTGTAATAATCGAGAAACCCGCCGTCGAGCGCGAGGAGGCGCTTGGCAAGGCTGCGGGGCGAAAAGGCGGCGGAGACGCCCGTGGCATAGGTGACATAGCGCGAGCCGACGCCGTAGGTATCGCGGATGCGGATCCACTGCTCTGTGATGCGGTCAACCGCCTCCGGCCACGAGATGGGGCGGAACTTCCCCTCCCCGCGCTCGCCGACACGCAGCAGCGGCGTTTTGAGCCGGTCGCGGCGAAGAAAGGTCTTGTGATAATTACGCCCGCGCGCGCAGGCAACAAGCGGCGGCGTACTGCCCGCAGCCTCCGGCGTGTCCGTCGTGAGGCGGAGGATCTCGCCGTCCTTCACATGGGCATGGATGATGCACCGGCCGCCGCAGTTGTTGCGCCCGGTGGTATGGATGATGCGTTCGTCTGACATAGGGATCACCTGCAGAAAAGGCGTGCTGACGCACGCCTTTGGTTTTTTACAGCATGAGGCTGCTCAGAAGCTCCTCGTGGATCTCCTGAATGCCGCGCATGGCGCCGCCGCGGACGCAGTGAATCGTCGTCCAGCCGAGCTTATCGGCGCAGAACTCCGCCGCCGCGCGGGAATGGGCGAGATAGTCCGCGTTGCGCTCATGAATGTCCTTCTTGCGCTCGTCGCCGTGGTAGCGGTGATCGAGCAACTGCTCGTTCACGCCGAGCGCAGTCTGCAGATAGAAGACGCGATCCGGCGCAGGAATGCCGAGCAGGTCATATTCAAAGTGAAACAGCCAGTTGAGAAAACCCTCCCATTCCGCCTCCGGCAGCTTGGAGCACTGGTGGACGGCGTTGGAGGTCGTATACCGGTCGGCAATGACGACGCCGCCCGCCTCATAAAAGGCGCGCCAGTTCTTCTTGAAGGAGGCATAGCGATCCACGGCGAAGAAGGTGGACGCAGCATAGGCGTTCACGTCGCCGGGGTCGGAGCCGAAGTCGCCGGCGAGATACATCTTGACGAGCGCGGAGGAGTCGGAATCATAGTCCGGAAAGGAGACCTGACGCACGTTCTTCCCCTGCTGCTGCAGACGCTCGAGAAGCAGCTTTGCCTGCGTGGCCTTGCCGCTGCCGTCGAGCCCTTCGATGACAATGAGCGTTCCCTTGGGCATGGTGTTTCCTCCGATTCAAAGCTCCCGCGCAGCCAGACGCAGCGCGGCGGCGATGACCTGATCCATATCATAGTACTGATACTCGCCGAGTCTGCCGCCGAAGAGCACCTTCGGCTCGTTTTCGGCGAGCGCCTGATAGCGCGCAAAGAGCGCGGTGTTTTTCTCGTCGTTCACGGGATAATACGGCTCGTCGCCCGGCTGCCACTCGGAGCTGTATTCGCGCGAGATGACCGTTCTGGGCAGATCGTTCCCGTCATCGTCTTTTCCGAACTGGAACCACTTGTGCTCGATGATGCGCGTCCACGGCGTTTCCCGATCCGTGTAGTTCACGGCGGCGTTGCCCTGATAGTTCGGCAGGTCGAGCAGCTCCGTTTCAAAGCGGACGGAGCGGTATTCCAGCGTGCCGAGGGAGAAGCCGAAATAGGCGTCGATGGGGCCGGTGTAAATGACCATGTCCGCGAGCGCGTCGAGCGACTCCTTCTCGGCGAGATAATCGGTGCTCAGGCGCACCTCCACACCGTCGAGCAGATTCTCGACGAGTCTGGTATAGCCGCCAACCGGGATGCCCTGATGGAGGGCGTTGAAATAGTTATTGTCAAACGTGAGGCGCACGGGCAGGCGCTTGATGATGAAGGCGGGAAGCTGATCGCAGGGTCTCCCCCACTGCTTTTCGGTATAGCCCTGAATGAGCTTCTCGAAAATGTCGCGCCCGACGAGGGAGATGGCCTGCTCGGCAAGATTCTTCGGCTCGCCGGTGATCTCCGCGCGCTGGCGTGCGATCTCCGCCTCCGCCTCCTGCGGCGTGGTGACGCCCCACATTTTGTTGAACGTATACATGTTGAAGGGCAGCGAATACAGCTCGCCCCTGAAGTTCGCCACGGGGGAGTTGGTAAAGCGGTTGAAGACCGCAAATCGGTTAACATAATTCCAAACCTCCGTGTCGTTGGTATGGAAGATATGCGCGCCGTAGCGGTGGACGTGGATGCCCTCCACGGTCTCGGTATAGACGTTGCCGGCGATATGAGGCCGCTTTTCGACGACGAGGACGCGCTTTCCGGCGTCCGCCGCCTCGCGGGCGAAGACGGCGCCGAAGAGGCCGGCACCGACGATGAGATAATCATAACGGTTCATGAGGAGTTCCTTTCTGACTTACGGCACGATGGCACGCACGCCCGGGATTTTCCGCAGCAGCCATGTGATCGCCATGGCGATCATCACAATGACAAAGGGCGCTGCAAGACGATACCACAGCGCGGTGACGGGCACATGGAGGTCGCGCTCGAACGTGTCGAGGATAAACCAGTGGAGCAGGTAGATGGGAAGCGTATACTTCCCCACGGCGCGCACCAGAGCGCCGCAGCGCGAGGCCATCACGCGCGCTCCGACACGGCCGAGAAACACAAACAGCGCGAAGGTATACATCAGGTTCGGAAGATTGGCATATCCCTTATAGGTGCGCACAATCTCCCCTGCCGCCATGGAGAGGCGCCAGGTGCCGAGGATATGCGCCGCAAGTCCGGCGAGGCCAAGCAGATAGAGGCAGAGCCGCAGCTTTCGCCCCGGCGGGTTTTCATGCAGCCAGACGCCGCCCAGCACCAAAATGAGATACCCGCTCGCAGCGCCAACGGTCAGCGGCCAGTTGACCGGAATGTGCAGGATCGTGATGAAAAACGGGATCGCGACGTTGACACAGATCGCCGCGGCGAGAAGATAGCCGAAGACGCTTTTGCGCTTTTCGCGCGGCACGGCGGCGAAGATCGGCATGCTGAGATAGATCGAAAACAGAGGCGGGAAAAACCAGTAGATCGGGATGATATCCGCCTGCACAAGCCCGCGAAGAACGTATGGCAGGGTGATCTGATCCGAAGAGACGGCGCCGCGCCAGCACTGATAGGCAAGGCCGATCAGGCTCCAGACAACGAACGGCAGCAGAGCTTTCCGCGCGCGTTTTCGGAAGTAGGTTTTGAGATCATAGCGCGCGGGATAGTCGATGAGTGTGACGCCCGTGATCATGAAGAACATCGGAACGGCAAAAAAGCACACACACTCGATCACATTGGCGGATGCCCACCAGGACTCCGTGGAAAACGTCCAGAAACAGCCGTTGACGTGCAGAAACACGACCGCCACGGCAGATAAGACCTGCGCAAGCGTGAGATATGGGATTTTTTCAGAGGCGGGCTGAGGCTGCATGTTACGGACTCCCTTTGGTCTTTTTCAGCTTTCCGATCAGCTCTCCGGCGAGCTCCGTGACAAGCGGCTCGCGCAAGAGAAGCAGCACCGCGCCGCAGATGCCGAAAAAGCAAGCCGCGGAGAGCGCGAGCGCCGGAAAGCTGCTCCAGCCGAGGCGCTTGACCCAGAGCGCGGCGGCGGAGGCGAGCAGAAGCGAGAGCAGCACCTTCCCATAGGGCAGGCGCAGGAAGGTCTCGCGCACCTGATCGCGCAGCGCGAAATACTGCACGAGCAGCACCACGAGCTCAGCGGCCAGCGTGCCGATTGCGGCGCCGGCGG
>JBGUHV010000028.1:0-22261 GCA_045112425.1 Oscillospiraceae bacterium | reverse complement strand
TTCCAAGCAGCGTCGGCAGCAGAACGAACAGTCCGATGGAAAGTGCGATGCCGAGCACGACGGCCACGCCGATGATGATGTCTTTTGCTTTATCCTCGCTGAAATGGGCTTCGATCCACTGATCGAGCTTATCCGGCTCGCCCTGCTCCTCAATCGGGAGCAGATCGGCGGAGTAGGTGAGCGCCTGCATACCCTTCACCATGGAGTCGAGGAAGGTGACCACGCCGCGGATCAGCGGCCAGCCGAGAACCGGATGCTTGTCCTTGACCAGATGCAGCTCGTCCACCTTTTCGACCAGCCCGTCCGGGGTGCGGCAGACGATTGCCTGCTTTTGCGGCCCGCGCATCAAAATGCCCTCGAGCAGCGCCTGCCCGCCGATGCTGGTGCGGAAACAGACGGCGCCCTCATTTGCTTTGGATGGTTTTTTGCTCATGAATGAACCTCAGTGTTGTGTGCTTTGCCGGATTCCGGCGCAAAGGGGAGCATCACGGCAACGGCAGTTCCGCCGCCGGGAGCGTTGATGATGGTCAATGTTCCGCCGGAGCGGGTGATAATCTCGTCGCAGACAGCAAGGCCGATGCCGCTTCCGCGCTCCTTGGAAATGCTGCCCTTGAAGAACTTCTCCTTCACATGCGGCAGCTCGTCCTCCGGAATGCCGGGGCCGTAATCGCGGAAGATGATGGTCGCAGCCTCCTGATCGGAGGTGAGCGAGACGTCGATCACGCCGCCGTCGGGGCCTCTGCCGTACTTCGCGGCATTGTTGAGAATGTTCAGGAAGACCTGCCGCAGGCGGATCGGATCGCCCGGAACGAGCGGAAGCTCCTCCTCCTGAGAGGTATAGCGGAGATCAATCTTGTCCTTGAGCAGCAGCTCGCGATAGGTGAAGATCGTGTCCTCCAATTCTGCCTCAATGTCAAGCAGCTCGATATTCAGCTTGAAGCGGCCGTCCTGAATGCGGGTGAACTCCAGCAGCTCCTCCACAAGGCCGGTCAGACGCGAGGATTCGCGCAGGATAGTCTTGAGACCCTCGCGGGAATCGCCCTTGATGTTCATGTCAAACATCAGCGTCTCGCCCCAGCCGGTGATGGCCGTCAACGGCGTGCGCAGCTCATGAGAGATGGAGGAGATGAACTCCGACTGCATTTTTTCCGTGCGGCTGATCTCCTGCGAAACGGCATTGATAGCCTCACGAAGCGGCTCGAGACCGGCTTCCTCCACCGGCGCAAGCTCCGTTCCGTAGCTGCCGCCCGCAATTTTGCGGGCGGACTCGGTCATTTGTTCCACAGGCTGAGCCACATGCTTCTGATACCAGAGCAGGCATGCCGCGCCGGTGCAGAGCAGAACAAGCGCGCCGACGATCAGCGCAGCCAGGACGCTCAGCGGGCGAAGCAGAAATCCCGCGAGAAACGCAGCCGCCATTCCGGCAGCGGCGATCAAAGCACAGCTCCGTCCGGAACTGCGGTAAGCAGCGGAAAGATCCTTCAGCAGAACCTTACCACGCTTCGGCTGTTTCTGCATGGCTTAGTAGCCCCACTTGTAGCCAAAGCCCCAAACGGTGGTGATGAATTCGGGCTCCGTGGGCTTGTCCTCAATCTTGATGCGAAGACGACGGATGTTCACGTCCACGATCTTGACTTCCCCCTTGTAGTCCTCACCCCAGACGGCGCTGAGAATCTCCTCGCGGGAGAGTGCACGGCCTGGATTGTTCATGAAGAGCTTCATGATCGAGAACTCGGTCTGCGTCAGGCGGATGTGCTCGCCGTTCTTGTCCAGCGTGCGGGAGTGCAGATGCAGCAGGAACGGGCCGCTGGCGATGGCGTCCTCGGAATTGTCTCCGCCGCCGATCCGGCGATAGAGCGCGTCCACGCGGGCAAGCAGCTCCGCAGGGGAGAAGGGCTTGGTCACATAGTCGTCCGCGCCGGTCATCAGGCCGGTAATCTTGTCCATCTCCTGGCTCTTTGCCGTGAGCATGATGATGCCCATCTTCGAGCCGGTGGCGCGGATGCGGCGGCAGACCTCAAAGCCGTCGATGTCCGGGAGCATGACGTCCAGCAGTGCTACCAGAATGTCGGGGTGCTGCTGAATGCAGCGCAACGCCTCTTCACCCGTTCCGGCCTCAATGGGCTCATAGCCGCTGCGGCGCAGGTTGATCACCACAAAACTGCGAATGCTGGATTCGTCTTCAAGCACCAGAATTTTTTTCATAATCTATCGTTTCCTTTCGGATTTCTTTGATACTTTTGGTGTTTTTCCGTTGGATTCGGTGAAAAAATCTACGGATTGATTTAGTATAACATACTTTTTATCAGAATGGTAGTCAAAGAATGTATTTTGTGCTATGATAAATGTCATAAAATTGTACAAAAATCGAAAGGAAACACAGGATATGGTGCTGTATTGGACGAGCATTGCGCAAATACAGGGTCAGACGCCGAACCGCCCCGGGCGAAGCAAAGCGCCCGGCAGTGCCTGGGCATGGTCGCTTCTGGCGTATGCCGTGCGGGAGAAATTCGGCTGTGATCTGCCCGAAGTTTCTTTGACGGCAGGGGGGAAGCCGTTTTTTCCGGATCATCCGGAAATTTGTTTTTCTCTCAGTCATACCAAAACGGCAGTCCTTGCGGCGGTCTCCTCCTTTCCGATCGGTGCGGATGTTGAATTACGCCGGAATACAAAGCCGGCTGTGCAGCAGCGTCTGCTCGAATTTCCGCACGGGGATCTGGATCTCTTCGAGCTCTGGACGCTCCGCGAGAGCTGGTTTAAGCTCACCGGAACCGGGGATCTGCGCACCATTCCATTTTCGAGAGAGAACGGCGTCATCACCGGCCCCGACCCGGCTTTGCACTGTCGCCTCTTTCATGAGATTCCCGATTGCTGCGCTGCTGTTTGCAGTCTATCCGAAACACCGTCCAATAAACTTCTCTATGTCCCGCCGGAAGCACTTTGCCGCATTTCCACTTGAAAAAAAATAGCCGCTGTAGTATAATGCACAAGCATGCCGGTGTGATGGAATTGGTAGACGTGCTTGACTCAAAATCAAGTGCCGCAAGGCGTGCCGGTTCGAGTCCGGCCACCGGCACCAGAAACGAGAGCGTTCAGAAGAACGCTCTCGTTTGTATATTTAGATGGGATTGCTTTTGATTCGACATCATGCTATACTCTCCTCTGCAAGCGATCGAAACGGGTTCCGTGTCGTTGGCACGGTCAACAGGGGAATGCGGGTGCAATTCCCGCGCGAGGCCGTCACTGTGAAGCGCGGCGCAAGCCGCCGAAGTCAGAATACCTGCCCGTACCGTATCCTCAAAGGGGAGCGGTATCACACTTGGATCCGCGGATTACCGGATGATCCCGGGGGCTGTGGTCAGATGCTCCCGGTTTCACTCTTCGCCCTCGTGTGAGTTTCGATTCAAAACCGAAAGGAGAGTGTTGTATGTCAAAAAAGACCAGAAACATCATCATTGCCGTGGCGCTTTTGCTTGTACTCGTCATCGGCGCAGTCCTCATCTGGAACGCCAACAAACCGGAGGCGCAGGAGGGCGGAAAGGCGCTTGAGGTCACCGTCGTGCACGGGGATGAATCAAGCAAGGATTTCTCATTCTCAACCGACGCGGAGAATCTGCGCACGGCGCTCGAGGAGCAGAAGCTGATCGAAGGCACGGAGAGTGAGTACGGCCTGTACGTCACGACCGTGGACGGCGAGGCGGCAGACGAAGCCCAGCAGCAGTGGTGGTGCTTCAGCAAGGACGGAGAGGATCTCATGACCGGCGTCGACGATACGATGATCGCGGACGGTGAGCATTATGAGATCACCCTCAAGACCGGCTGGTAATCTTTCAGCCAAAGAGCTCTGCGTTCTCGCGCTGCTCGGAGCCATGCTCTTTGCGGCCAAGGCGGCGCTCTCTTCGCTGCCGAATATCAACATCAATGCGGTGATTATCATCCTTGCAACGGTGTTCTTCGGCTGGCGGGCGCTTTATTCCGTCGCTGTGTACATTGCACTGGAGGGTATCGTCTTTGGCGGCAACGGCTATATGCTCTGGTGGTTCGGCTATCTCTATACATGGCCGCTGCTCGTCGCGGTCTGTGTGGCCTTTCGCCGCAACGATTCCGCGCTGATCTGGGCCGTGATCGCGGCCGTGTTCGGTCTTCTCTTCGGCTCGCTGATGTATCTCGAGTATTTCGCCATCAACGGCGGCTGGGAGATGTTTTTCACCATGTGGGTCAGCGGCATCCCCTATGATCTCGCGCACTGCGGCGGAAACTTCGTCTTCACGCTCGTGCTGTATAAGCCGCTGTACCGTGTGATGGAGCATTTTCTCGGCACGCCGGCTTGTCACGCAAACGCGGAGAACTGAGCAAACAACCAGATGAAAGAGCGTCATTGCAGTTACGCAATGGCGCTCAATTTTAATTGAGAACTTCTTTTACGGTCAGAGCTTGATCCTCAACTGAAAACTTCACTTCCAACCCCGCAAAGGACAGACCATAGATTCTGCCGGGATCCTTCTGATAGCGCGGTCTCGGATCCTGTTCAAGGACGCCGATCAGCGCATCGCGCTTGCCTTCGGGCACTTTCTCGAGCAGCTCGGAAGGGAAGTCGACGGTAAGCGGCTTCATATCAACCTTAGTGGTAAAGCCGCCCTGCGCCTCCGGATGACAGTCGGCATAGGGAATGTAGGGCTTAATGTCATAAATCGGCGTGCCGTCCATCAGGTCTGCGCCTGCCACGGTGAGCACCGGGCCGAGCGCTTCGTCCTGCTCCACCTTCAGAAGCTTCACGCAGGAGAGCCCGATTGGATTCGGACGGAACGGGGAGCGCGTGGCAAAGACGCCCATGCGCACATTCCCGCCGAGCCGCGGCGGACGCACGGTCGGCGACCAGGTATCTCGAGCCGCCTCGGAAAACTCCCAGATCAGCCAGATGTGGCTGAAATCCTCCAGCCCGCGCACGGCGTCCATCACGCGAAACTCAGGCTCAAAGACGATTTTTGCCTCTAAACTTTCCACCAAGCCGCTCTGGCGCGGAATGCCGAATTTCTCCGGGAAATCGCTCCGGATTCTGGCGACGGGTCTCATGCACTTTCTCCTTCATACTGCTGGCAGACATGCTTGACGCAGCAGGCCTCGCAGTTGGGCTTTCTCGCGTCGCACACGGCTCTGCCGTGGAGCACCAGTCGGTGGCAGAAGTCCGAGCTCTTGTCCGGAGGAAGAATCGGCTGCAGCGCGCGCTCGATCTTCACCGGATCCTTCATTCCGTCCACGAGCCCCATGCGGTTGGAGAGGCGGATGCAGTGCGTGTCCACCACGATGGCGGGCTTGTGATACACGTCGCCGAGAATCAGATTTGCCGTCTTTCTGCCGACGCCGGGGAGCTTCACCAGCTCCTCCATCGTGTCCGGCACAACGCCGCCGTGTTCGGTGAGCAGCACCTGCGCGCATTTCACGATATCCCGCGCCTTCGCTCGGAAGAAGCCGCAGGAATGGACGTATTGTTCCACTTCCTCCACGTCGGCCTCCGCAAACGCCTGCAGGGTGGGGAAGCGCTCATAGAGCGCGGGCGTGATCATATTCACGCGCTCGTCGGTGCACTGCGCCGCGAGCCGCACGGCAAAGAGCAGCTCATGCGGTTTTTCGTATTCCAGAGAGCACTCTGCCAGTGGGTATTCCCGCTCCAGACATGCAATGATTTCGTTTACCTGTTCGGGTGTGCGCATTTTCATCACCTCTTTCGACAGTTTATCATATTCTCCCGCATTGTCAAACACCGGCTTTTACGGTATAATGAACCTATCTATTTTTGGAGGCGCGATATGTACAGACCGCTTGCAGATGAGCTGCGCCCCACGTCTCTGGATGATGTGGTCGGGCAAAAGCATATTCTCGGCCCGGACGGCATGCTTCGCCGCATCATCGAATCGGGTCAGATTCCCAATATGGTCTTTTACGGCCCGTCCGGCACAGGGAAGACCACGGTTGCGAGCATCATCGCAGCCAGAACCAACCGCACCTTGCGGCGTCTGAATGCCACGAACGCAAGCATTGCGGACATCCGCGCGATTATTGCCGAGCTTGACACGATGCTAACCCCTGGCGGTGTTCTGCTCTATCTGGACGAGATTCAGTATTTCAATAAAAAGCAGCAGCAGTCGCTGCTGGAATTCATGGAGGATGGACGCATCACGGTCATCGCCTCTACGACGGAAAATCCGTTTTTCTATGTCTATAACGCGGTTCTGAGCCGCAGCACAGTGTTTGAGTTCAAGCAGGTGCCTGCCATGGAGGTCACGAAGGCCGTCCGGCGCGCGATTCGTGTGATGAGCGAACGCGAGGGTGTGAAGGCAAACACCGAGCTTGGTACGGAGGAGTATATTGCCTCCGTCTGCGGCGGCGACGTTCGAAAATCCCTCAATGCCGTGGAGCTGCTGTTTTCGGCTGCCAGAAGGGAAGACGGCGTCATCTATCTCACGCGAAAGGACGCCGAGGCCATCTCCCAGCGCAGCGCCATGCGCTATGACCGCGAGGGAGACGATCATTTCGACATTGTATCGGCCCTGATGAAATCCCTTCGAGGCTCTGATCCCGATGCGGCGCTGCATTATCTTGCGCGCCTGCTCGAGGCGGGGGATCTGATCGGCGCCTGCCGCCGGATTCTCTGCTCTGCGAGCGAGGATATCGGCATGGCCTATCCGCAGGCGGTGAGCATCGTGAAGTCCTGCGTGGACAGTGCGCTGCAGCTTGGCCTTCCCGAGGCGAGGCTGCCCCTCGCGCAGGCCTGCATTCTGCTTGCCACGGCGCCGAAGTCCAATTCAGTCGTGATGGCGATTGACGCGGCGGCTGCCGATGTGCGAGCCGGGAAGGCGGGCCCCATTCCACGTGAGCTGCAGAACGTCCATGCCGACGGCGCTGGCTTTGAGCGCGAACAGGGTTATCTCTATCCGCACGATTTTCCCGGGCACTGGGTCAGGCAGCAGTATCTCCCCGATGAGCTGCGCGGCGTGAAGTATTATGAATACGGCGATAACAAGACCGAGCAGGCTGCCAAGGCCTACTGGGAAAAGATCAAGGGGTGATCGGATGGACATTCACGTCGGAGACGTTCTTACCATGAAGAAGCCGCATCCCTGCGGCGAAAAGCGCTGGGAGGTTCTGCGCGTCGGCGCGGATTTTCGCCTGCGCTGTCTCGGCTGCGGCCATGAGGTCATGGGCGCCAGAAGCAAATTCGAGAAAAATGTCAAACAAATAGAAAGGAATGGAGAGCAGGTAAATGGGTAAGAGAACCATCATTCATGAGGATCTATGTATCGGCTGCGGCCAGTGCAAGCGCGACTGTGTGGGCTGCTGCATCGAGATCGTAAACGGCAAGGCCAAGGTACGCGAGGATATCTGCGTCGGCTGCGGCCATTGCTATGCCATCTGCCCGAAGAACGCCGTGGAGCTGCAGGGCTGGGGCGAAGGCGGGGGAGAGCCGATCTCCGCGCCGGTCGATCCCGAAGCACTGCTCGGCATGATGAAAAGCCGCCGCAGCACCCGTCAGTTCCAGGATAGAGCGGTGGAGCCGGAGGTGCTGGAAAAGCTTCTCGAGGCCGGCCGTTATGCCCCGACGGCGGAAAACCATCAGGTGGTGGAATACATCATTCTGGACAAGCAGAAGGACGCCATCGAGGCCAAGGCGGTCAAGCAGTTCCGCAAGGCGATGAAAGTGCTGGTAAAGCTCGTTCCCCAGTTTGCCACGCAGGTGATCGACGATCACTTCTTCTTCAAGGGCGCGCCGCTCGTGATTTTGGTCACCAACAAGATGGGCATGGACGACGGACTTGCAGCGAGCTATATCGAGCTCATGGCCAATTCTCTGGGATTAGGCGTGCTTTACAGCGGCTTCTTCCGTGTGGTGGTGAAGCTTAATCCGAAGCTGCGTGCCATGCTCCCGATTCGGAAAGGCTATCATCTTACAAACTGCCTCGTGATTGGTTATCCGAGCGTGAAATATCAGCGCGTTCCGCCGCGCTTCCCGGCCAAGTTCAAAAGACATTAAATGAAAAACTCCGTTCCCGATTTGGGAACGGAGTTTTGATCTCTGAGTAGATTACTTGACGAGCTTGGCAACCTCTTCGGCCAGATCGTCCTGACGCTTCTCGATGCCTTCGCCCTTCTCGAAACGGGTGTAGCCAACGAGCTTCACGTCCGCGCCGACTTCCTTGGCGACGGCGGCGATGTGCTGCTCCACGGAGACCTTGTCGTCCTTGACGAACGGCTGCTGCATGAGGCAGATCTCTTTGAAGTACTTGGCGAGGCCGCCCTCGATGATCTTCTCGATGATCGCTTCGGGCTTCTTCGCGTTCTTCGGATCCTCCTTGGCCTGCGCCAGACGGATCTCCTTCTCCTTGGCGATGAACTCGGCGTCAACGTCGTCCTTGTCCTTGAAGGTCGGGTTCAGGGCAGCGATCTGCATCGCAATGTCCTTGCCCAGCTCAACAACGGAAGGAGCCTCGGGCGCTTCCATGTTCACCAGAACGGCGATGCGGCCGCCCATGTGGACGTAGGGAACGGAGAGACCGGAGTCATAGCGCGCGAAGCGGCGAACCTTGATGTTTTCGCCGATGACAAGAACCTTGTCGTTCTGCTCCTCGAGCACGGTGTGGCCGTTGCCGAAGGGAGCGGCATAGAGCGCGTCCAGATCAGCGGGGTTCTCCTTGGCGACGACAGCAGCGACGCCCTTGACATACTCATTGAAAATCTCGTTCTTGGCGACGAAGTCGGACTCAGCGTTGACCTCGACGATCACGCCGACGCCGTCGATCACAGCGGCGTAAGCCACGCCCTCAGCAGCGATGCGGCCGGCCTTCTTCTGCGCAGCGGCGAGACCCTTCTCGCGCAGCCACTCAACAGCCTTGTCGATATCGCCGTCGGCCTCTACGAGAGCCTTCTTGCAGTCCATCATGCCCACGCCGGTCATCTCGCGCAGGTTCTTAACATCAGCAGCGGTAAATGCCATGATCACATTACTCCTTTAATATTATCGTTTTTCGGGCGGGTTTATGCGCCCGCCCGAAATAGTGTTTGTGTGATTACTCAGCCTTCTCAGCCTCGGCGGGAACTTCCTCGGCGTCGGCGCCCTGCATGCCCTCCTGCACGGCGTTGGCCATGGTGGAGGAGATCAGGCGGATGGCGCGGATCGCGTCGTCGTTGGCGGGGATGACATAGTCGATCTCGTCGGGATCGCAGTTGGTGTCGACGATCGCAACGATCGGGATGTGCAGCTTGCGAGCCTCGGCGATGGCGTTGTGCTCCTTGCGGGGGTCAACGACGAACAGAGCGCCGGGGAGCTTCTTCATCTCCTTCACGCCGCCGAGATACTTCTCGAGCTTCTCCATCTCGCCCATGAGCTTCATGACTTCCTTCTTGGGGAGCATGTCGAAGGTGCCGTCTTCCTGCATCTTCTTGAGCTGAGCCAGACGATCGATACGGGTACGCATGGTCTTGAAGTTGGTGAGCATGCCGCCGAGCCAGCGGGCGTTGACGTAGTACATGCCGACGCGGGAAGCCTCTTCCTTCACGGCGTCCGCAGCCTGCTTCTTGGTGCCGACGAACAGAATCGTCTGGCCGTTCTCAGCGAGACCGCGCACAAAGTTATAAGCCTCTTCCAGCTTCTTCACGGTCTTGGCGAGGTCAATGATATAGATCCCGTTGCGCTCGCAGTAAATGTACTCCGCCATCTTGGGGTTCCATCTGCGGGTCTGGTGACCAAAGTGGACACCGGCTTCCAGAAGCTGCTTCATAGTTACGACTGCCATAGTTGTTGTTTCCTCCTTTAGTTTGTTGTTACCTCCGGGGGCTTCATCCGGGCTCGACCAAACAGCAGTCACATGGTCGCCCGTCCACGCCCCGTGCGTAATGCCTTGGTATTATACCAATCCCTGCCTGCAAATGCAAGCCTTTTTTAAAAGAAATTCCGTTCGTTTGGGGATTTCTTTCGATCTGCCGCCCCTTGAAACAGCGCATCAAATCATTTATAATGATTCCGATCTTTTCGGAAGGGTGAATTTCATGCTGTTAGATGTCAAAATCGCGGATTTCCAGATCGGAGACGTGATCGAGGGTTTTTACATTCTCAAGGATGCTTCCGCCAAAACCACCGCCAACGGCAGGCCGTATCTTCAGTGCCAGATTTCTGACTGCTCCGGTTTTATCTCTGCTTACTACTGGGATTATCCCGGTCCCATCGGCGCCGATCAGATCGGGCATGTCGTCAAGGTTCGCGGGGAGGTGACGTCCTATCGCGGCGGCGCGCAGTTCACCGGTCACCGCATCCGCCTTGCCACGGAGAAGGATACCTACGACTGCAGTGCGCTTGTGCCGACAGCGCCGATCAATCCTGAGGAGCGCCTGCAGGAGATCTGCGATCTGGTTCAGTCCATGGGTGATGCCGATTATCGCCGAATCTGCGAAGTGATGCTGGAGCGGCACGGCGAGGCGTTTCGTACGATCCCGGCTGCCAAGACGGTGCATCACAGCTTCGTCAGCGGACTCTTGATGCACACCTCCAACATGCTCCGCATGGCGGATTTTCTTGCTGACATCTATGCAGAAATCATTGACCGGAGCCTGCTTCTGGCCGGTACGCTTCTGCATGATTTTGCAAAGAGAGAAGAATTCCTCTTTTCCGAGTTGGGTCTCGCAACCAATTATTCCGTGAAAGGACAGCTGCTCGGTCATCTGGTCATGGGCGCGCAGGAAGTTGCGGAGGTTGCCAGAGAGCTGGACGTTCCGGAAGAGAAGTCGGTTCTCCTGCAGCACATGCTGCTCTCGCACCACGGTCAGCCTGAATTCGGCGCGGCGGTAGTGCCGATGTGTGCCGAGGCGGAGCTTCTCAGCGAGATCGACCTGATCGACAGCCGCATGGAGATTTATGCCGAGAGCCTTGCCGAGATCCCGGTCGGATCTTTTACGAACCGCATTTTCGCACTGGAAAAGAAAATTTATCGTCATAAATCAGAGGAGAAGTCATGAGTCAGGAAAATGTTCTGTCCGGGCTGATCGAATTTCTTCGACAGAGCCCTGCGTGTTATCACGCGGTGGAATCTGTTCGCGCTCAGCTTCAGACGCATGGTTTTCAGGAGCTGAAGGAGACCGATGCCTGGAATCTGGAGCCGGGGAAGTGCTACTATGTCATCCGCGGCGGCTCCTCCATTCTGTCCTTCCGTTTGCCGAAGCAGGCTCCGCAGTGCCTGCGTCTCACAGCGTCGCACAGCGACTCCCCGTGCTTTAAGATCAAGCCGGGCAGAGGCGTCGTTGCCGACGGGCTGACGCGGTTGAACGTGGAACGATACGGCGGCGCGATCCTGCAGTCGTGGTTCGACCGCCCGCTCTCCATCGCCGGACGTGTGCTCCTGCGCGAGGAAAGCCGGATGGTTTCCCGCCTGCTTTATCCGGATCGGGATCTGCTGATGATTCCGTCTCTCGCGCCGCATCTCTCGAACGGGGAAAGGGAAACTTCCATTCAGAATCAGATGCTTCCAATACTGTCTGCCGACGGGAATGAGCTTGCACTGGAGCATGTTCTTGAGGAATGCGGCTTTTCTGCCTCGGCTGTGGTTGGGATGGATCTCTTTGTGGTTTGCCGCATAGAGCCGACCATCTGGGGAGCAAACCGTGAATTCCTCTCCGCGCCGCGTCTGGATGATCTGGCCTGTGTTTACGGAACGCTGCAGGGCTTCCTGCGTGCAGAAGCGGAGGAGGATGTGCTGCTCCACTGTGTGTTTGACAATGAGGAGGTCGGCAGCGAATCCAAGCAGGGAGCGGCTTCTACGTTTCTGCGCGATGTGATTGACCGCATCTGCTGTGCTTATGATCTGAGCCAAGATGCGCGCGCCGCCATGCTTGCCAAGAGCTTCCTCCTGTCTGCCGATAACGCGCACGCTGCGCATCCAGGTTATCCCGCGGCGTCCGATCCGGTCAATCGTCCGCGGATGAACGGCGGTGTTGTGCTCAAGCATCAGGCCGGGCAGAAATATACCACAGACGGCTATTCCGCGGCGGTGGTGCGAGCACTGTGTGCCGACTGCGACGTGCCGCTGCAGGAGTATACCAACCATTCCGATCTGCGCGGCGGCTCCACGCTCGGCAATATCTCCAACACGCAGGTCAGCCTCAATGCCGCTGATATCGGTCTGGCACAGCTTGCCATGCATTCGGCGTTCGAGACCATGGGCGCGGACGATCCGGAGCGGCTGGCGATCCTGTCTCAGGCGTTTTATTCCAATCCGATTCCGATACTTGATTGAGTTTCACTGCCTTCCGCAAGCAAAGCGGAGGGCAGTTTTCTTTTTTCTGCATAGGATGAACCGGGATCCCAGACTGAAAAGAAGGAGGAATTCAATTGGTTCCGTGCGATGATCGAAAAGGCCCGCTGCCGCCGTGTGCGCCGCTGGCCATTGCCGTCACGCCTGTGCAGCAGAGCAGCGAGCCCGCTTATGAAAACAAGGTGGCACTCGCAAGGGGCACGCTGTTTCCCGGGCTGGATCTGCCGTTCATGAACGTCGTCAATCACCCGGATCATCTTTCCACGCCGCTGTGTGAGCTGATGGCGCTTGATTTCGTGGTACAAGAGCTGAAGCTGTATCTCGATACGCACACCGAGGATCGGGAGGCATTTGCAGCCCTCCAGACCTGCATCCGCCTCAGCCGCGAGGGCCGCCGCCGCTATGTGGAGAAATATGGCCCGATCACGGTGGACGACATGCGCTATGCCGATTCCTTTACCTGGGTGGACGCACCCTGGCCGTGGCAGATTTGCGCGAACAAGGAGGGCTGAGCAGATGTTTGTGTATGAAAAGAAGCTGCAGTATCCGGTGCGCATCAAAAACCCGAATCCGGCGCTTGCAAAGTTTATCATCTCGCAATACGGAGGCCCTGACGGAGAGCTCGGCGCCTCCATGCGCTACCTCAGCCAACGCTTTTCCATGCCGTATCCGGAGCTGGCGGGCATCTTAACAGATATCGGCACAGAGGAACTCGGGCATCTCGAAATGGTTGGTACCATTCTCTACCAGCTTACGCGCAACATGAAGCCCGCCGACGTCAAGAAGGCTGGGCTGGAGCCCTACTTCGTTGACCATACGGCAGGCGTCTACCCGCAGTTTGCGTCCGGCACGCCGTGGACGGCGGCGACGATTGCGGTCAAAGGCGATGTGATTACGGATCTCACGGAGGATATGGGCGCCGAACAGAAGGCGCGAACGACGTATGACAACATTCTCCGCCTCTCGGATGATCCGGATGTGAATGACGTCATCCGTTTCCTGCGCGAGCGCGAGGTTGTGCATTATCAGCGCTTTGGTGAGGCGCTGCGCCTTGCGACGGAGAGAATGGATCAGAAAAATATTTATGCGATGAACCCGGCCTTTGACCGGTAAAACCACGCTGCGCTGCCTCATCTGGGGCAGCGCTTTTTCAATTGACAAGGAAGTGTTCTTTCATTATAATACTCTGTTAGTGCAGGAAGTGAAGCTATGCAAGTATTTGAAACCAACAGCGAGCTCGAAACCGAACAGGCCGGCGAGCGCTTTGCAGCCTCCTTGCCGGACGGCGCTGTCGTCGCCATGTACGGCGAGCTCGGTTCCGGCAAAACCGCGTTTGTCCGCGGCATGGCGCGAGGTATGGGCATCTCCATGCGTGTCAGCAGCCCGACGTTTACGATTGTGAACGAATATCGCGGCGACCGGGAGCTCATTCATTTTGATATGTATCGTCTGAACAGCGGGGATGAACTCTTTGACATCGGCTGGGAGGACTATTTAAGCCGCGGCAGTGTCTGCGCTGTGGAATGGAGTGAAAACGTGGAGGACGCGTTTTACGGCGATGAGATCATCGTTCGCTTTGAGAAAACGTCTCCCACCGCGCGCCGCATTACCATCGAAGGGGGAGACGGAACATGCTGATTCTGGCAATGGAGTCCACGGCCAAGGCAGCGTCCGTCGCGCTTGTTCGTGACGGCGTGCTTGTGGCGCAGAGCACCCAGTGCTCCGGCCTGACGCACAGCCGTACGCTGCTCCCCATGGCGGAGGATCTGCTCAAAAACGCAGGCGTGAAGCTCTCGGAGGTAGATCGATTCGCCGTCGCCCAAGGCCCCGGGTCGTTTACGGGTGTTCGCATCGGCGTCGCGGCGGTCAAGGGCCTCGCATGGGCGGCGGAGAAGCCCGCCGTCGGCGTTTCCACGCTCGAAGCCATGGCATGGCACGGCGCAGCCGCCGGAGAGGGAAGCCTCATCTGCTGCGCCATGGATGCCCGCAGGAATCAGGTCTATAATGCTCTATTTGAGATTCGAGGCGGTGCGCCCGTCCGGCTGACGGAAGATCGGGCGATCTCCATCGAGGATTTACTTTCCGATCTGAAAGCGGATGGCAGAATGCCGTTTCTCGTCGGAGACGGCGCACAGCTTTGCAAGGCGGCGTTTGATTCTGCCATGCTTGCGCCGGAAAATCTGCGTATGCAGAGCGCTTGGGGCGTCGCCATGGCAGCGCTGGACAAGCCGGATGCTTCCGCCGATGCGCTGCAGCCGGTCTATCTTCGCCTGTCTCAGGCGGAGCGGGAGCGCCAGGCCAGACTGAAGGAACAATAACCAATCTACATAGAAAAAGGAGAACCATCCATGAGCAAGGTACACGTTTTCGATCATCCGCTGATCCAGCACAAGCTTTCCGTCCTGCGCGACAAGAACACCAGCGTCAAGGAATTCCGTGAGATCATCTCCGAGATTTCCATGCTGATGTGCTATGAAGCCACCCGTGATCTCCCGGTGGAGGAGATTCAGGTTGAAACCCCTGTGGACACCGCCACCTGCTATCAGATCGCCGGCAAGAAGCTTGCCATCGTTCCGATCCTGCGCGCCGGTCTCGGCATGGTCGACGGCATGGTCACCCTGATGCCGAACGTCAAGGTCGGCCACATCGGCCTGTTCCGTGATCCGGAGACGCTGGAGCCCGTGAAGTACTATTTCAAGATGCCGCAGGACATCAGCGAGCGCGACGTCATCGTGGTCGATCCGATGCTCGCCACCGGCGGCAGCGCCGTCGCTGCCGTGACCTTCCTGAAGGAAGCCGGCGCGCGCCACATCAAGCTCATGGACATCATTGCCGCTCCCGAAGGCGTCGAGGCCATGCAGAAGGCGCATCCGGATGTGGATATCTACGTCGCTGCGCTCGACGATCATCTCAACGATCACGGCTACATCGTTCCCGGTCTGGGCGACGCCGGCGACCGTATCTTCGGCACGAAATAAAAAATATAGCAGCGGAAGGGGAGAGCCCTTCCGCTGTTTTTATGGAGTGATGGTATGAAAATTGTCTGCTACGGTGATTCCAATACTTACGGATATGATGCAGCCGATGTGTTCGGCGGCAGACTACCGCCAGAGGAGCGCTGGACCGAGCTTCTTGCGCAGCGGATGGATGCAGAAGTGGTCAACTGCGGCATGAACGGGAGAACCGTTCCAAGATGGAAGCGCGCGTTTGACGCGGATTTGCGTCTGATTTGGCGGGCAGCGCCGTTTGATCTTCTGACGGTGATGCTCGGCTCGAATGATCTGCTCACCGATCACGAGCCGGAAGAAACGGCGGAGCAGATGGGTGTCCTGCTGCGGGAATTGCAGCCATTGTATCCGGCTGCGCAAATTATGCTGATCGCGCCGCCGCCCGTCAGCGGCTTTGAGCTTTTGTTTGAAGAACTCCGTGATCGGTATCAATCCCTCGCGCAGATTTTGCAGATCTCCTTTGCAGACGCAGGAGCGTGGGGCATTGCCATCAGCGCCGATGACGTACATTTTTCTCCAGAAGGTCATCAAATGTTTGCGCTGCAGCTTGCGGAGCATATCAAAAAAACCCTTGAAGCTTAAGCTTCAAGGGTTTTGCTTTGGTGCGCGAGGCGGGACTTGAACCCGCACGCCCGGAGTGAGCACTAGAACCTGAATCTAGCGAGTCTGCCAATTCCACCACTCGCGCTCGTTGAAAGCTTTGTTATCATAGCACCGTTGATTTGAATTGTCAAGAATTTTCTTGAAAAAATCAGATAGACTTTTTCTAAGCGAAAATTGTCGAAAACTTACAGAAAGTTGTTTCCCGGTATGGTAAAACGGGATGGAGTTTGATATAATCTCTCCAGAAATCAACGGAAGGGAGTCCTTTGATTCATGAACCGAACGCTGCTGAAGCAGGACGCCAGAGAGCGTATGCGTCGATATCAGCCCAACCCGATTGTGATTGGTTTGATTGTCTTCCTGCTCACATGGGTGCTGCAGTATCTGACTGTCAGCATTCTTGGATTAAACTATGAAATCAGAATTTCCGGTCAGAATCTAACCTCGATGGAAGATCTGTTCGCGCTTGTTCAGGATATGCAGGAGCAGATGCTCGCGAATTTTCACCCGAGTGCGTTCGCTGTGATTCTGGCGACGGCGCTGTGGCTGATGAATGTCATGGTAAGCGCCGGAAATACGACCTATTCGCTCCATGTCGTTCGGGAGGAAAAGGCGGATTACGGCAACCTGCTGGACGGATTTGCGATGTTTTCCCGTGTGATCGTTTTGACGGTTCTGGAGACGCTGATCGTCTCCGTGCTCATGATGCTTTTTATCGTGCCCGGAGTCATCGCGGCCTATCGTTACCGCCAGGCGCTGTACCTTTTGCTTGACGATCCGGATCGGTCTCCGGTGGAATGTCTGCGCGCCAGCGGAGAGATGATGAGAGGGCATAAGTGGGAGCTGTTTGCTCTCGATCTGAGCTTCATCGGATGGTTTTTTGTGCAGTGGCTGATCAGCCCGTTTGCTATCTGGCTCCGTCCGTATCAGTCACTGACGTACGCAAATTATTATCGCGCGCTGCGTGGGGAACCCATTCCGGCTGTGAAGAATCAGCCATATATAGACGGCGAGTTTCAGGATGTTCCGCCGGAGGATTCTGATGAGGAAGACGACCGAAGCCAATGGCACTGATCAATACACCTGCCATCGCAGTAAAAACGCGAGGAAATAGAGCAGGGAGAGCGCGCCGAGCAGCGCAAAGATCACAGTGCGAGCTCCCTGCTTTTCCGTGAGCACGGAAACTGCCTCTGCCAGCGGGAAAAACACGAGCAGATACCGCGGTGCGCTGAGAAGCCATGTTGCGCCGATTGCGATGAAATAGTATGGCACAAACCAGACCATCCAGCTGCCGCGCAGCTTTTTTGCAGCCAGAATCATCAGCGGCAATGCGCCGAACGCCGCAACCAGATTCGGCAGCCACAGACCCCAAAAATTCTCCGGGTTCTCTTGGAAGGTGTTGATGGCATAGTCGGTCTGATAAGCCGCGGTGTTGAAAAAGAATCCGAGGTTCTGGTTCCAGTGCTCCGACTGGTAGATGAGAAACTGAAACGGGTTTCCCGCAATCTGTTGATTTACCAGCAGATATGCCGCAAACCCCAGCGGAATCAGCAGCATTGCAGCCGCGTCTGTCGGACGCATTCGCTTTTGAAATCCGCAGCGTACCAGCTCCAGCACCAGCGGCACCAGCAGCGTGATGCCGAGGGATCTGGTAAAGGCGGCATAAGCGCCGATCAAGCAGGCGAGCAGCCATTTCTCCCTGCGGGCGAGATACAGGCTGCTTACGCAGCAGAGCAAAAACAGGCTTTCGCTCATCGGAGCGGCGAAAAAGAAAGAGCCGGGGAATATGCACAGGGCAATCAAGGCGCGCCGGGCGCCGGTCTCGCCGAGATCCATGTGCGCAAGGCGATAAAACACGGTTCCGGCCAGCGCAAAGCAGACGCCGGAGACTGTCAACGCGGCATAAAGCCAGTTTCTGATCAAGAGATGTGTGAGCCGAATCAGAATCGGATAGCCCGGCAGGAACACCAGCTGAACAACGCGGTCGATGCTGCCTGCAGACAGATACCAGTCCTGCGCAATACAGAGATAATGATAGCTGTCTCCGCTGACCCAGGCTTCCAGAGACTTTGTAAACGACATGCCGCCGGCGAGCAGGTATCGCAGCGGCCATGCAAGAGCCAGAACCAGCGCATCCCAAATGAGCAGAGCGAGAAAGACTTTCCACCCGGCAATGCCTGGCGCTTGCAGCGGCGCTTCCTCTGCTTCGACTGACCAGAGATCCGCCCAGCGCTGGACAGCGAGCAGACCGACCGTCACAAAGAGCAGCAAGCTGACGATGGCGGCAATGATCTGCGGGAGCGTTCTGGTCTGCGCCTCAGTCTGCCAGCGGATGAACCAGAACAGCAGAACACAAACCCCTGCGCCGGAGCAGAGATAGATAAATGGTTTTCTGACATTTGTTTTCATAAGATTTCACCTGAAATCATTTTCCATATCGTGAATTGGAGGTACTTGTATGAAAAATATGCTGAAAGAAAAAATGCTTGCCGGCGAGCGCACGCTCGGCACTTTCTTTGAGACCGGCAGCACCACGGTTGCGCAGTGCCTCGGCCTCGCCGGACTGGATTATATCATCATTGATAACGAGCACGGCCCGTTCGATCCGCAGTCCACGCTCGAGTATGTTCGAGCCGCGAAGCTCTACGGCCTCACGCCGCTGGCCCGCGTTTCGGAGATCAGCCGTCCGTCCATTCTGCGCCTGCTGGACGTCGGCGTGATGGGGCTGGTTATTCCCGATGTGCGCACGGTCGCCGAGGTGGAGCGCATTGTGGAGTACGGAAAATATCTCCCGCTCGGAAAACGCGGCGTTGCCAACACAGCGGGCAGCGATTTCTGGTTTGCTGAATACGCGCAGCAGGGTCTGCAGCATTATTTCGATGTCAGTAATGCGGAAACCATGCTCCTGCCGCAGTGTGAGACGGTGGAGTGCCTCAACGCGTTGGAGGAGATCCTCCGTGTACCGGGGATTGACGGCGTCTACGTCGGGCCGTTTGATCTATCCACTGCACTCGGAAAGCCTGGGCAGTTTACCGATCCGGAGGTCAAGGATGCGATTGCGCATATTATCGGCGTCTGCAAGGCGATGAAGAAGCGCTCGTTCATTTTCGCGGCGGATGAAACTGCAGCGAAGCAGGACTTTAACCTCGGATATGAGAGTGTCACGCTGGGTATGGATTCCACCGTGCTGACGAGAGCATTTCAGGGGCTGAGAAAAGAACTGATCTGAAATGAATAGTAAAATGACCACGGTGCTTGCCGTGGCCATTTTTTGCGATTAGTAATAGATGCTGCTTCGGCGCTTCTTCGGCCGATAATGCACGCCGGAGACCATACCCATGGCCGCAAAGGTTGCGAGCAGGGAAGAGCCGCCGTAGCTGAAAAAGGGAAGGGTGATGCCGATGACGGGCGTCAGACCGATGCACATGCCGATGTTGACGAAGGTTTGGAACGTCATAAAAGCAGCCACGCTGAAGCAAACGAGCGCGCTCATCGTGTTGCCGGATTGAACACCGACGATCACGCAGCGGATGATAATGGCAGTCAGCAGCAGAATGACGATGATGCAGGCGATCATGCCAAGTTCCTCGCCGATGACGCCGTAGATGAAGTCCGTGTGTTTTCCGGGGAAGTAGTCTGATTGGCTCTGCGTGCCGTGGTAAAGTCCGGTTCCGGTCAGCCGTCCGGAGGCGAGCGCTACTTTGCACTGGTGCGGCTGGTAGTTGATGCCGGTGTTGGTGGGGTCAATCGTTTTGTCATACGGGGCGAGGATGCGCTGCTTCTGATAGTCCTTCAAAACGAAGTTCCAGACCAGCGGAATCATGGCGGCGATGGCTGCGAAGCCGATGGCAAACCAGCGCAGTGCAAAGCCCGCCGCAAACAGCATCACGATGAAGATGAAGAAGAAAATCAAAGCCGAGCCGAGGTCGCGCGTGGAGACGACGATCACGCCGAAGATCAGCACAAAGTGCCCGATAATCTGAATGGCGGACATGGGATCGTTCAGTCCGCGCGGTGAGCGCTGCAGTGTGGCAACCTGCTTGGCCAGCACGATGGAGAACGTGAGCTTTACAATCTCAGTCGGCTGAACGCCGATGCCGAGAAAACGATACCAGGCCTGGTTGCCGGTGCCGTCGTCGTGGCCAAACAGAATCAGACCTGCGATAAAGACGACGTTGAAGATTGTGAGAATCATCCATTTATCTGCAAGAATGTCCACGTCCAGCACGGTCATTACGATGAACGCACCGATGCCGAGGAACATACTCAGAGCCTGCACAACGATATATTTGCCGGTGCCGGCATAAGAGGCTGTTGCGCTGGAAATGACCACGATACCAAACACGGCACAGATGATGCTCAGCGTGAGCAAAAACAGGTCTGCACGCTGAAAAAACTCCCGAATTGCGGGGCGAAACCGCTTCATTCGCAGCAGCCTCCTTTCCTGTCAGATATCACAATTAAAAAGTATAGCACAGAAACAGAATCTGCGCAATGCGCGAATTGTAAACAAACACAGATGATTCTGATGCCTCTTTCGTGGAATAGCAGTGCTTACGGATGATATTTTTTCTTTTTTCAGGAAAAAAGTGTTGGAGTTCCGGAAAAGCTGTTGTATAATAAGAAATGGCAAACAAACATTAATACATATGGAGGTAATGCGTCATGATTATGGATTGCTCCAAATATGTGGGCCCGTGTGTATGCGGCCGCGAGCACACTCTGGAGACCAAAATGGTCGTCGTGGAATACGACGCACTGAGCAAGTTCGAGGAGTACATGGAGGCGGTCGGCCTGAAGGACAAGCGCCGCGCCGTGGTTTATGACAGCACGATCTATAAGCTCACGGAAGGCAAGCACGTTGCCGCCGATCAGGAGATCGTTCTCCCGGCGCAGGGTCTTCGCTCCGAGGACTATGTCATTGAGGACATGATGAAGCAACTGGACAACATCGAGGTCATCGTGGCCTTTGGCGCCGGCACCATCATGGACTTTGGCCGCTATCCTGCCTATAAGCTCGGCATCCCCTTTGTCGCTGTTCCGACGCTCGCCAGTTCCGACGGCTTTACTGCCGATATCTGCTCCGTGATTCTCGAAGGACAGAAGAAGTCCATCCCCATGGTCGCGCCCGTTCTCGTCGTGGCGGATCTCGATATCATCAAGGGCGCTCCGATGCGTCTGGTTGCTTCCGGCGTGAATGATATTCTCTCCAAGTACATCTCCCTCGTCGACTGGAAGATCGCCAGGATTGTGGATGGCGAGTATTTCTGCCCGATGGTTGCGGATCTCTCTGCGCATGCGCTGCAGATCATGCGCAAGGCTGCCGATGACTGGGCTGCCGGCGGCGAGCCCGATCATGAGGCCATGACCATGGCTCAGATGGAGTCCGGCCTGACCATGCAGCTGCTGCATCATTCCCGCGCGGCATCCGGTGCGGAGCACCTGATGGCGCACCTTGTGGAGATGAAGCCTCCGCGCTTTGAAAATGCCGAGGGCATCCATGGCGAATGCGTCGGCGTCGGCACGTTCCTGTGCTGCCAGGAGTATCATCGTCTGGCTAAGAAGACCCCGAAGGCCAAGCCTTTCGTTCCTCTGACCCGCGAGTGGATCGAGGAGAAGTTCGGCGAGCGCCTGACCGACGGTATTGTCAAGGAGAATGAGAACGACGTCCTCGGCACCTTCGATCCGCAGAACATCGTCGATCACTGGGATGAGATCGTGGAGCTCATCAACACCATTCCTCCCGTGGAGGAGATGGAGGCGCTTTACAAGGCGATCAACGCCAAGTATCTGCCAGAGCACATCGGCATCGATCCCGCCCTTTCCGGCGAGATGCTGCCCATCTCCGCTGCCATCCGCAACCGCCTGACGCTGGTGCGCATGGAGCGCGTGCTCGACTTCGAGTAATACCTTATTACAGCAAAAAACCACCGGAGAAATCCGGTGGTTTTTCACTCTTTCAGGCCGATCAGATTGCAGAGCAGCTCCGCAATTTCCTTCGGCGTTTTATCGATCTCATCCAGAAGCCACCAGCGAAATACGCTGTAGCACCCGGATTCCACAAACAGCATGGCTGCCTGATCCGTTAGCGGATCGAGCGGTCGCACGTCCTGTCGGAAGGTCTTCACATTCCACATGGCGTTGGACGTCATGCGGAACAGATCCATGTCCTCTGATCCGGTCTGGCTGGAGAGCAGCACGCGGTGCAGCTTGCGCCCATTCCAGAGAAATTCGCAGATCCGTTCCAGATAGAGACGCATCGGAACCGGCTGACCGTTGTCTTCCGCGAGCGCGATGATGTTGGCAATCAGCTCCTGCTGAATTTCCTGCAGGATGTTTTCAGGTGCTCCATAG
>JBGUHV010000027.1:0-3945 GCA_045112425.1 Oscillospiraceae bacterium | reverse complement strand
AACTTTTCAGTGCGTCTTGAGACGCTTGCCAGTAACAGGCCCTTCTAGGGCCTCACAAACCACCAGTTCAACTGGTGGTTTTGATTGTCAGGGCTGATCGACGCTGTCAAAGGCGTCGCTGAACTGGAGCAGCAGATCGGGCAGGTCGTTCTCCGCCTCGATCGGATCCAGCTTCACAGCGGAGTCTGCCAGCATGGCCTCCGCCTCCTCCGGCGTTACCTCGCCGATGGCAATGCGGTGCGCCAGCGAGATCACGCTGCCGATCGCGTCCTGAACGTTTTTCTGCTCGGTCTCGCTCAACGCGTCATACCAGGTCTTCATCTGCTCGGCGAGATTGGCTGCCTTCGCGTCATCGGTGCGCAGGAAGTTCAGCAGCAGAGCGGCGGCCTCCGCCTTTCTGGTCTCCCCTCCGGCGGAGCCGGGCTGCACGCCCTTCACGGCGTCCAGCACTGCGGCGAGCGCCTCTCCGACGTCCGTGGGCTGATCGGCGGGCTCTGTGGGCTCGGTGGGTTCGGGCTTCACCGGCTCAGGCAGATCCGCCGCGCGCAGCAGCATCGTCACGGCCTCGGCACGGGTCGCGCCCTTCTGCGCGCCGACGGTGCCGTCGCTGTAGCCCTTGATGATGCCGAGCGTCACCATGGCGGCGATGTCCTCCTTTGCCCAGGAGGGAACCTTGCTGCCGTCCTTGAACTGATTGAGCACAGCGGTGTCGGTGCTCAGCTCATAGCCCTCGCTGCGGAGATACCGCGCGATCATCACGCACAGCTCTGCGCGGGTGATGCTGTTGCTCGGCTTGAACGTGCCGTCCGGATAGCCGGCGACGATCTTCTGATCCGCCGCCCAGCAGAGCGGATTGTAGTAGTAGTCGCCCTTCTTCACGTCGGGGAAGGAGACGTCCGCGCCGCCCTGCTCGGGCTTGGCGAGGCGGTGCAGCATCGTCACGAGCATTGCGCGGTTGAGCGCGGTATTCGGGCTCATCACCTGCGGCGCCGTGCCGTTGATCATGCCCATCGATACCGCGCGGTCCATCGCCGCGTAGTACCAGTCCGTCACGGCCACGTCCTTCATCAGGTTGCCGTTGGCGGTATAGGTCAGCTGCGTCACCGCGCTGGCATTGTAGCCGTTTGCGATGGCGTAGGCCTTCACGGTCGTGCCCTTCGCCACGGTGACGGCGCCGGAATAGACCGTGCCGCTGCTCATGGGGCTCGCGCCGTTCGTCGTGTAGCGAATCGTGGCGCCGGGCGTGGCGCAGCTCATGGTCATCGTGCCGTTGCTGATCTGGATCACCGGCGCCGCGGCGGGCACATAGTCCACCTTCGCCGAGGCGAGATTGGAGCGCACGCTGTTCCAGTTCACGACCGTCACGGCCTTCACCGTGCAGGAGCCGCTGACGCGGAAGGGGCCGGTGTATTTCGCGCTGTTGGCCGGGTTCGGCACCGCGCCGTTCGTGGTGTAGTAGATGGTGCCGCGGCTGTCGCCCGTGATCGTGATGCTCAGGCCGCCGTTCGGGTCGGCGCTCTGCTTGATCGAGGGCGCGGCGAGCGCGGAGGCGGTGCCGTTGCTGGTCGGCGGGCAGTTGTAATGCATGACGCCGTTCTGCAGCGTCACACCTCTGCGGTAGTAGAGCTCCGCCACGGTCACAAACTGATAGCCCTGGCTTTTGAGCGTGTCGATTGCGCGCAGCGCGGCGGTAATGGTCGTCGGGTAAATGTCGTGCATGAGCACAATCGAGCCGTCTCTGGTGCTGCGGAGAATCTCATTGTAGACGCTGTCGGCGTTGCGGCTCTTCCAGTCCTCGGTGTCCACGGACCAGTAGAAGAAGGGCACGCCGCCGATGCTCAGCACGGTCTTGTTCGCGTTGCCGTACGGCGGGCGGATCATGTAGCGTCCGTCAAAGCCGAGCGCGCTGTCCAGAATCGCGTCGGTGCGGCTGAACTGGCTGCGGATGGCGTCCGCCGAGAGGGTGTTCAGATTCGGATGATCGTAGGTGTGGCTGCAGATCTGATGCCCTTCCTCCCAGGCGCGCTTGACGATGCTCTTGCGGCTCTCCGCCATCTGGCCGAGCATGAAGAACGTCGCCTTTGCGCCGCGGGCGGCGAGACCGTCCAGCAGCTGCGAGGTGTACTGCGAGGGGCCGTCGTCAAACGTGATGGCGACCAGCTTCTCTCCCGCGGCGGAGGCGCCGAAGGGGAGCAGCGCCGTGACCATCAGCACGGTCAGCAGCAGTGCAAGCAATCTCTTCTTCAAGGTTTCTTCCTTCTTTCTGTATGAATTTTACATTCTCTATTATCTGCCGCCTCCATGGAAAAATCAACTGCAAAAGCAGTCATTTTCCCATGAATTTTAGTTTAACCGTCCGGCATTGATCTCAAACAGTCTCTCACACTGCGCCTTGAGCCGCCGGTTTCCGGGCTCGGTGAGCTCCGGGTCGCGCTCGAGCAGCGCCTGCGCTGCGTTTCTGGCCTCCTCCAGCACGTTCATATCGTCGCAGAGGTCGGCCACATGCATCTCCGGCAGACCGTGCTGCCGGCTGCCGAAGAAGTCGCCCGGCCCGCGCTGTCTGAGATCCGCCTCCGCAATCTTAAAGCCGTCCGAGGTCTCCTTCATCACGCGCAGCCGCGCCTTGGCCTCCGGCGTTTCCGAGTCGGAGACGAGAATGCAGTAGGACTGATGCTTCCCGCGCCCGATGCGGCCTCTGAGCTGGTGCAGCTGGCTCAATCCGAAGCGCTCGGCGTTTTCCACGATCATCAGCGCCGCGTTCGGCACGTCCACGCCGACCTCGATCACCGTCGTCGCCACGAGCACGTCCGTCTCGCCGGCGGCAAAGGCGGCCATGACGGCCTCCTTGTCTTTTGCCTTCATCCGCCCGTGCACGCAGGCGACGCGCCGGTTCGGCAGCGCGCTCTGGATGGTGCGCGCGTGCTCCTCGGCGCTCTTGAGCCCCTCGGGCAGATCCTCGTTTTCCTCCACCATCGGGCAGACGACGAACACCTGCCGGCCCTCGGCGATCAGCTTTTCCATGAAGGCGTTCAGGCGCTCACGGTAGCGCTCGTCCACCACATAGGTCTCAATCGGCTGCCTGCCGGGCGGCAGCTCGTCAATGACGCTCACGTCGAGATCGCCGTAGATCATCAGCGCAAGCGTCCGGGGAATCGGCGTCGCGCTCATCACGAGCGTGTGCGGGTGATCGCCCTTCTCCGTCAGCGCCGAGCGCTGGTTCACGCCGAAGCGGTGCTGCTCGTCCGTGATCACAAGGCCGAGCCTCCGAAAGTGCACCGAGTCCTGAATCAATGCGTGCGTGCCGACGATGACGTCCAGGAGCCCCGCCTGCAGCAGCTCGTTTACCTCGCGCTTCTGCTTGGCCGTCATGCTGCCCACGAGCCGCCCCACGCGCAGCCCGAGCGGCTCCAGAAAGCCCTTGAGCGTCTTCTCATGCTGCTCGGCGAGAATCTCCGTCGGCGCCATAAACGCGCTCTGATAGCCGTTTTTCCAGACGTACCAGACGCAGGCCGCCGCGATCATCGTCTTGCCGGAGCCGACGTCGCCCTGAATGAGCCTGCTCATCAGCGCGCCGGAGCACATGTCGTCCGCCGCGCTCAAAACCGCGCGCTCCTGCGCGCCCGTGGGCGAGAAGGGGAGCGTGCGGAAAAATTCCTGCGCGTCCTGCCGCTGCATCTTCAGCCCGCCGGTGCGGCTGCGCTCGCCGCGCATGCGCCCCATCGCGCAGGAGAGGACGAACAGCTCCTCGAAGATCAGCCGCCGTCTCGCGAGCTCCAGCGCGCCGAGATCGGCGGGGAAGTGGATGTTCTCATACGCGAACGGCGCCTGCGCCAGCGCGTAGGCGTTCAGAATCTCCTCCGGCAGCGCGTTCGGCAGATCCTCTCCGCAGAGATCGAGCGCCGAGCGCACCGTGTCGAGCATCACGCGCTGCGTCAGCCCTGCGCT
>JBGUHV010000026.1:0-21248 GCA_045112425.1 Oscillospiraceae bacterium | reverse complement strand
CTTTGCGATCCGCTGCTTTTCTGCAGCTGAGACCGTAAAATTGAGTTGTGTGCTTTTCATTTTTCCTCCTAAAACAGCAAAAGACCGGCAGCATGAAAACTGTCGGTCTTTCAAAATATAACGGTATACCGTGATAGATATACTCTGATTGTATGCCAAGGGGATTGGGGAGTGCGCTCCCCAAAGGCTGCCGTACTCATGCGGCAGTGGAAAAGCCTATGGTTTTTCCCTGCTTGCTACGGTGACAGACACCGTTCTTCCGATGTCCGTGAGCGCCTCAAAAGCGCGCTTCTCCCTGCGGGTGTCAATTCCCGCACCTTTTGACGGCGCGGGAATGATAAGCCCCGTTTCTTCGGTTCCATTTCTCCCGGAATCTGACAGGCATACGACGGTCATTTTTCTCGGTAGTTGGCGGTCAGAAGGCGCTTTCGAGGAAATTATCCAACGCTGTGTCGTCTTCCTGTGCGCTTTCGATGGGCAGTGGCAGCGGATTTACATGCTGAGAAGAGAGTTCTGCCCGGATCACGCCGAGAATCTGCTGCCGGAAGGCAGCGCAGGCTTCCTCCTGCGTCAGCTGCCTGGCATATGCACACACAGCGTCGAGGATATAGGCGTTCCGGGAACCGGGAACGCTTTGCAGAATGTCCCACGCCTCCCGGCCGCGTTCCTTGTCCAGATTGAACCGGAGCTTGTGGAATCGGATGCTCATAATTTCACCCCCTTCTTCAGATACCGTTCGGCGAGATACTCATATCCCTTTGCCGTGGCGCAGATGTCGTCGAGGATTGTGACACGGCGGCGGTCATACTTGCCGAAGTTTCGGATCAGACACCCGCCGCCGCCAACCACATAGAGCTGCATCAGCGCCGGGTTGTACTCATGCTCCCGCAGGCGCTGGAAGATCTGCGCAACGTACCGCTGCGCGACAGCGGTCATCAGTTCCAGATACTCTTTCTGGATCTCCGCCTTGCCGGTGCGAAGCACCTCCTGAATGGTGAAATCGTCGATGGTCGTATGATACCGATCCATAAAAGCTGCTCGAATCGCCTGCACGCACTGCTGGGTGCCGAACTTCTCCGTGAACATGGCGAGGGAATCCGGCTTGCCGTTGCGGAGATAAAGCAGATTCATCGTGCCGTTGCCGATGTCCGCCAGCAGCGTCACGCCCTTGAACGTACCCAGGCGATCTGCAATAGCGGAGAAACCTTGCGGAAAAACGTCGGCTCCGACGATGCGGACGTGGTACGCCACCTTCTTGAACATGAAGTGCACTTCCATATTTTTCAGCAGGTATGCCTTAAATTGTTCCTTCTGACCGCTGACCCAGTTGAGGGGCAGACCGGCAGCGATGTGCACGTCCGCCTCCGTGAGCCCGGCATTGTGCAGCTCCATGGCAATGGCGGCGAGCGTGAGAATGTAATAATCCTCGTCCTGCATCTTCTCCGGCAGAAATTCCTTATGACCTTCTCCGATGAGATAGTAGCGCCCCTCGTATACCAGAAGGTCCTTAGTAAAAAGGGGCTCTGTGTCGTGGCCGACCACGCCGGCGGGAAAACAGTGGCTTGCGGTCTTAATGTTCCCATAGCCATGGTCGACGCCGATGATTTTGGTTCCGTTGAAATCTTTCACTGTGATAAATCCTCCGTTTCGTTTTGACAGATTTCATGGTTGAGATTGGCGTCTGCCGGCAAGACAGCTTCAGCGAAAAACCGGCAGACGAGTTTCTGTGACCGGATCTGCGCACAGGGTGCTTCCATGAGCAAACAGATTCCGTCATCACAGTTGCAGCAGTGCTTTCTCGCGAGAGAATGAACGGCTGCGGCCTGCTTGGCAGACAGATGTTTCAGCATAAGATCACCTCCAAAAAGCAGAATCTGCCCCCACTTGGCTGAAAAAAGTGGGGGCAGTTATCAAATATTGCGATTTGACGTTTTCGGCAGATCAAAGCAAATAGAAATGGAGTCGCCGGGAGGGTGTACGTTCGTACGCCGCTTACGCAAGACGGCATACGCCCGCATACCCTCTCAGCCGCTTCCCGTTCTCATAGAGATTGTTGGATGCTGCCATTCCGTATTGTTCTGCCTGCATGCCCATCTGCTGCACAAAGCTGCCTTTGCTCATGGACGGATAGGCGTTGTCTTCGCACCAGTTCAGATACACCTCATAGAGCTCCTTCGTGCTGCAGGAAAAGCCCGGCTCGATCTTGATGTAGCCCTCAGACTCCAGAAAGCCGTTGACGGTGTTGCTCTCATAGATGCTCTCATCCAGATTTCGCTTTGCCCGTTCGCTGACCGTAAAATTGTAGCCGTTTGCCATCAGACGACGCAATCCCTCCAGCGCCCAGAGGAAAATGCCGTTGAGCTCCTTCAGCAGCTTTTCGGACAGATATGGATCGTCCTCTCGGTCGGGCGGTCTGTCCTTCGTTTTCAAAATGAGCTGTCTGCGGTAGAAGCCGTAGCTGCGGTCGTAAAGCGATTTCAGCGATCCGTTGCCGAAGCCGATCAGCCTTGCGTACATGGCACCCTGATAGCTCTGGATGCCCTTGCGCTCCAGATCCATCGGAATTTCAGAGGTGACGATCGCCTTGATGGTGTTCGTCTCCGGCAGGGCCTCCAGTTTCATGTCATCGTCCACCAGAAGGAGCTTGTGCTCCAGATCCGCTCTGGCAAAGCGGTTCGTCGCCACCTTGGCGATGCTGCCGGCGTAGAGGCTGTCGCCAAAGAGCGCCGAGAGCACGACGCCGATGCGGGATTTGCCCTCTCCGCCCTTGCCGATGATCATGAGCATCTTCTGTGCCCTCGTGGTGGGGAGGAGGCAATAGCCGAAATACTCCTGTACCGTCGGAATGTCCTCCGGATACAGCAGCTCTCCGAGAAACTGCAGCCATCGCTTCGGCTCCGGAGCATCGGGGAGATACGCCACCGGAAGTCGGCTGACGCAGACCTCCTTTTCCTCCGAAAGGCCTCTGTCCACAAACAGAGTGCCGTTTGCGACATGGATGCGGTCCTCATGGGCAGGGAGCGCAGCGCAATAGGCTTCGGATTTGAGAACGTCGAACAGCGCCGGCATTTTCTTTGCAAGGCCGGTATGGATATACGGCTTGAGCTTCTGATAGATCTCGCTTCGGATGCTGCCCTCATCCGAGATCCAACCGTCCGCACCGAAGAATTTGCGGTTCATGTGAACCATGGGGTGCTCTGAGAGGAATTCCTCACAGAACAGCACCTCATCAATGGTGTCCCTGTGCAGCCAGATCGGTGCCTCCTGCTGCTCATTGCTGTCGGTTGCCTCAATCGCCTGATTGAGGTCTTTGGTTTCTTTGTTGTTCATTGATAATAATCTCCTTTGAATAAATGATGGTTTTTGGCGTACGAACGTACAGAGCTGTTTTGAAAATTTTTTGCTCTCCAGAGCTCAGAGTCCCGTTTATGGGACTCGATTTTTTTATAATGAAACTGACAGCCCATATTGCGTACGAACGTACACCCTTCTCTGCACTTCTTTTTCTGCCGACGAATGCGCCTGCAGCCCTCCTTTCGCTCTGAATTTCGGCAGAAAAAGAACCCCACCTTCTGAAAAAGTGGGGGCAGTTATCAAATATTCTGAAAACCGGTTTTCGAGGCGCAAAAACCGGAAAGGAGCGTGGTCGAATGGCAAATCAATATATCATTCCGCAGATCTCGGCGCTGAGCCTGCTGGTGCACAACAAGGGCACGACGCTCACGGATCACGATTGGCAGAATCTGATCGAGCGGACGGTGCAGGATGACTGCCCGATCTTCTATCAGGCACGCAAGCTGATGGGCAGAGACAAACACGATCCCGGAGACGAAGAGAGCCTGTATGATGTGTTCGTGTACATCGACTTCTCCGGCATCTTCGACCGCAAGCCGGTCGGTCAGGTGCTGGAGCTGCAGAAAAAGGCGGAGGCGCTCTTTCGCCCGGAGGGCGTGGAGCTGGATATCCGTTTCGAGCTGAAACACTACGTCGCTTTCGAGCGTTCCGCGAGCATGGGCAGGGCGAACCGCCTTGCCTTTGTCCGAAAGGACATTTACGAAAAGCTCCGGGAGCACATGATGCTCGGCATGGAGATCGGCAGGTGTCAGCTCTCGAAGCTCTATGCCTATAACGCCCTGATGTTCACCGACGGCGATCGGATCAAGAGCCAGGACTTTCTGAATGCCAAACGTATCATTGTCATCGACAATCCGAAAACGCTGGTGCGGGATGTGCCGGTCATCACCGTGACGGATGACGGTTCTTCGGATGCGATGCGCACCTATCGCCGCATCCAGGATCGGATGGACGTGGAGGTGCTGGAGTTCGACGGCGAGGGTCTGGTGTCGAAGGAGCTGGCGCCGCTGCTCTGCGGTTATGAGGAAGAACATCATTCGTTTCAGATCCGACTGCCGTACATCAAGGGCGTTGTCCATGAGGTGGACTACAAGCGCTTGTTTCACGAGCTCAGAATTTCCGAGGTCACGGACATCTGGGGTGAGCGGCACCGGATCGACGATGTGGATCTCATTCTCACCAAGAGCATGTTCAAGGGCTTCGGCTGGATGACCGAAAATGGACTGACCTGGGCGGAGTATCTGGAGCGCTGCCGGAAGTACGATCACGCTCTGTATGTGTCTGGCAGAGACAAGCCGGAGCAGGACGGCACAATAGATCTGAACTATCAGTTTCTGATCACGCTCGCCATCTCTGAGGAGGAGTTTCGCCCGTCGGATCTTCCGCTCGGCTGGGATCACTCCCCGGAGGGCGATCCGCGCCAGTGGCTCACGAAGACGACCGAGACCACCTATTACAATCTGATGGCGGATGAGGAGACACGGCTCAGCTATTTCACCCGCCGCCTGCTCGGCAGAAAGCCGGATCACCCGGACGGCCGATGGCAGCGGGCAGAGCTGCTGCAGAAGCACCCCGAGTTCATCCATGAGACCATTTTCACAAAGGAGCTCTCCGACCACGCGGAGCGTATTCGAAAAGGATATGCGCTGGGACAGCTGCTGGTCGCGGGGGATAACCGGTATCTCTCCGATGATTTGATGCGTCTGCTCGCGCACATGACAGGCAGTCCGGCGCTTTGGTCGGAGTGCCTTGAGGGCAATCAGATCTATGCGCCGCAGCCGTGCTATCTCCCGTCGGATCACTACACGGTGCTCCGAAGCCCACATATCGCCCGCAACGAGGAAGCGTTGGTCAAACCACTTCCGAAAGCAGGGCATTTTCGGAAGAAATATCTCTCTCACCTGAATTATGTGCTGATGGTGGATTCCCGTTCGCTGATCCCAGAGCGGTTGGGCGGCGCGGATTACGACGGCGATATGGTCAAGACGGTCGCAGACCCGATGCTGAATCAGTGCGTCCAGCGCAGCTTCTCCGATGGAATGCCGCCGGTCTTGAAGATACCGGCCGCCGAGCCGCTGATCTCGGACGCGAACGACTGGCAGGCACGGTTTGAGACCGTGAAGCGTACCTTTTCCTCCCGCGTCGGGCAGATCAGCAACGCCGCCATGCGCCGGGGCGTGATTGCCTATAACGAAAACAGCTCACCGGAGGCGCAGCAGCGCTACCGGGAGGAGACGGAAACGCTCTCCATTCTGACCGGGCTGGAGATCGACTCTGCCAAAAGCGGCGTGAAGCCGGATCTCAGCCTGTACCTCGGAAACCAGTCCTCCGTCAGGAATGTGTTTCTCCGCTACAAGGCGATTGCCGGCGATGATGATAACCGGAAGTGGTACGAGCCCACGAAGCAGGCGCGGCTGAAAGCATATTTCGCCTCCGTGGATTGGAGCAAGGTCAGCTCCAACCTCGAGAAGCTGCCGTATTACGCGCAGAAGCTGAAGGAAGACACCGTGCTGGTTCAGCCGAAACCCGCTGACGATGCGGCGCTGTTTCTCTTCGCGCAGGACCCGGATTGGAAAGAGCAGCTTGATCCGCAAGCCATGCAGAGGATGCAGGAGATCATTTCGGCGTACGAGGAGGCGCAGCGGCGCTGCCGTATGCGGAACTACCTCCCGGAGACGTTTCCGCGCCGGAAGGACATTGTCCGCATCCTGTATTCCCGCGGGCAGGAGGAGCTGTACGATGTGGATTATCTCTACAGCCTGCTGGAGAATGTGAACTACACAAACTTGCAGGCGGCGCGTCGGATGCTCACGGAGCAGGCATGGCATCTCACGCCGCCGGAGGATCGCCGGACGGTGTTCTACCGCATTGGGGAGCACTTGCGGAACATCTACCGATTTGAAGAGTTGTTCTGCGATTTCCGCTGCGGCGGTTACCGGGTTCTTGGCGATCTGATCTGTGATTGGGACGATTACCTCCAGCGGGAGGGCATTGAAAATCACCTGATCTACAAGGACGACGGCGAGGATCTGCAGCACCTGCTGTATGATGCGGACCGCAAGCGAGACATTCAGGAGTATTTGATCTCGCAGTGCAGCTCTCTACTGGGCAAAGCGAATCTGACCAACAACGAGGACGTGAAATGTGCTGCCGCATTGGGAAAGCGCCGGTTCATTCTGGAAGTCATGCCGGGCGCCATTCTGGCCTATGAGCAGCTGCAGGAAATCCACAGGAAAGCGGAGAAGCGCGCAGATCGGAAGGAGTTTCTGAGGAGGCTGATTGGAAGATGACAAATGAATGGGCAGAGTTCCGGGCGTATACGACGCAGCCGGTCTACTCCTGTGCCTCCAAGCGAGACCACAGCTATCTCGGGCGGTTCACGCTGGGCATGATTCAGGAGCCGGTCGGTCTGGCGGGCATCCTCACGATTCTCGCACGTGGATATCTGTTCCACGATGCGGACGGAGCGCTTTTGGCAGGGAGCCCTTATGACCGCACAGACCGTGCCCGCCGCGCGCTCTGCGCGTGGTGCAGCGTGCCGGAAAAGAAAAAAAGCTCCGAGCCTCCGGTGGACTTTCGAGCGTTGTCCACCGAATTCCCGGAGCTTGTGGATGATAAGGGCAGGGGCTGGTATTACCGGCACGTGAAGGCTGTGATTGCCTTCGTCCGCGCCCATCCGGAGGAGACGGACCAATGGACGCAAAAAAAGATTGATCCGATTTCCGAGCGTTTCACGAACGAATGGAAGAAGAAAGTGCGCCAGATGCAGGTGCCGGTGTTTCATTACAAGACAAAGGGCGCATGGATTCACCGGTTTGACGATATGATTGCCGACGCGCTGGAGGCAGGGCCGCTGCGGACGGAGGAATATCTGCTGCCGGATGGATACTTGAGCCGAATTGATGAAGTGATCTCTGATGACAAGCTGAAGCCGATCGCTACAGAGGTCGTGCGGTTCTATCTTGCCAACCGCAGCGATAACACTCCATGGGTCGTCCTCCCGGTGCAGAGCTTCGACGCCTACTACGGCAGCACGGCATTCAGCAAAAAACAGCTTGCCGCACTGCCCAAGGAGCTGATCGTGCGCGAATACCGCGACGGCGTTTGCAGGATTCGCTTGGCGGAAAAATGAACCAATGCCCGACTCCCAGAGGAGCCGGGCATTTTTCATTGGATTTGCTTATTTTGCTGCGTTTTCGCAGAAGCGCATCAGAATGGTTGCAACCTGTGCGCGGGTGGCATTGCCCTGAGGCACAATCGTTTTTGTGGTTACGCCCTGAATCAGCTTCGCGCCGACGGCCCACTGCATGGCGTCCTTTGCCCAGCCGCTGACGCTTCCGGCGTCTGTGAAAGCAGCCAGATCGTCCTTGGCGGAGACATCATACTTCTTGAAGTTCGCGTAGCGCAGCAGAAGCGTGGCGGACTGCTCGCGCGTGACGTCTGCATCGGGGTCAAATTTGGTTGCCGAAATGCCCCTCACAATGTCGTTTCCGGCAGCCCAGCAGACGGCGTCCGTGTACCAGGTTCCATCCTTCACATCGTCGAACGGGTTGTCATATTCGGAGGCATCCGGCTCACCGGCCATGCGGTAGAGCACTGTGACGAACATGGCGCGGCTCATGGCAGTTTCCGGTGCAAAGGTGGTGTCAGACATACCCTTGAAGAGACCATGCTTCACGGCATACGCAACAGAATCGGCATACCATGCGTCGTCCTTCACGTCGGTGAAGGGATTTTCATACGGCTCTTCCAGATAGACTGCGATTCTGCCCTGCGGCTTGGCGTAAGTATCGCCGATCTTGCCGCCCAGCACCTGATCGATGTACATGGCGACGATGTCGCGGGTCTTGACGCCGTTGCCGTTGTTGATGTATTTCGCGTTTCCGCCGTCACGAAGGTCCTTGATGGTGTAAGCGGTGTCGTTGCCGTTCATGAGATAGTTGTCGGTGATGAGCGCGTAGGTCGCCTTGGGATCAAAGTCCTTTCCGGCGACGCTCTGGATCTCAACGCGGCTGACTTCCTTCGCGCGGAAGAACTTGCCGTATTCCTCGCCGGCCTGATACTCCTTGTATTTGTGAACCGCGTACTCGATGCCGGAGACCTGCCCGAAGCCGGGGCAGAGTTCCTCGCCGTAGTCTTTGGAGGGAGAGGTGCCCGCCTCCAAAATGTTCAGCAGGTCGCTGCCGGTCACATACAGAATGCCCACGCCCATGGGGGAGAAGGGCAGCGCGCGGAGCAGATCAGTTTTGGTCACGTCGCCGGGATAGAGGAACTGATCACAGTTGCCGCCGTTCTGAATGGCGACAACCGGCGCGTCCTTCTGGAAGCCGTCAAACTTGTTTTCCGCGTACCATTTGAGCGCGTCGGCCACGAGGTCGCCCAGGTTGGTCTCTTCCTTCCATCCGATGCTGTCCGCACCGCAGAGGGTCACGTCGTTCACAGCAATCTTGTCGGCCTCACCGGCGGCCTTGGCTTCCGCGGCGAGCTTTGCCACGTCCGCATCCGGGGTCACAGCGGGGAGCTTTTCCTCGGTGACAGCTTTGGTGGCGTTGTCGATCACATACACGCCGCAGACTGCCTTGCCGTCATTCGTGATGGAGATGGTCACGGTGGCGCCGGAAACCTCGGCGCCGGAGTTGTTCAGGCAGACGCTGATGTCGCTGCCAAACTGGACCGCCGCGGGATCGCCGAAGGTGTAGCCCTTGGCAAAGTCATCCTGGAGCAGCGACGGAACGGCGGTATCGGTCAGCGCATAGACCGTCACCGCGCCGTCAAAGAAGCTGGCGGAAGCGTCAAAGTCGTAGTAGCCGGTGGCGTCTTCGCCTTTGGTGACGTTGGAGCTGATGACCTTGAAGGCGGCAGGCGCTTTGGCGTCACGGCTTGCCATGACGGCTTCGGCAGCCCATGGGGCGTTGATGCGGTATTCCTCTGCGTCAGCGCCGCGCAGTAGCTCCGCCTGCGTGAAATACTTATGGAGATTTGCGTGGTAGATCATGCCGGTGGTGGCGTCCGCGTAGAAAAACTCGCGGGTGCCCATGGCGGCAGCGTCATACCCGGCGACGTCCATCAGGTTATAGATGGCGAGACCGCGATCCACGTTGGCAGAGGCCTTGCCCTGCAGATAGTTGCCCGCGTCCACGAGCAGCACGTCCGCACCTTTGGCGGCATAATCCGCTTTCGCCGCGGCGACGGCAGCATACTGATCCACGTCGCCGTTCAAATTGCCGGTGTAAATGACGACGGTTTTGCCCTCATATGCGCCCGCGGCAGAAGCGGCGGGAACGAGCAGCGCAACGATCATCATCACGGCCAGCAGCAAAGACAATGACTTCTTCATGAGGAACTCCTCGCTTTCTTTTGGGATAGGTCAAGTATAGCGACGTGGTTTTTTTGCCACAACCTACCCCCGGGGATAATTTTTGATTTTTCAGCAGAATGCAAAAAAAGACAAATCATTTTTTGTGAAAAACACAGCCCGCTGAAAAACCAGCAGGCTGTGTTTTATCCTCCGTAAATGGAACCGGAAACACCCAGCTCCACAGCGATTCTGGCAGGGTCAACGTCCGCGTACCAGTCCGGATAGAGGAGCTTTGCAAAGCACAGCTTGTAATATAGCTGCTGCTCGGGTGTGCCGGCTTCCGCAGCGGACGGCACGATAAGGATCCGTCTGTCCGGAAAGCGCGAGAGCAGATTTTCGTATGCGTCAGAGAGCGCGCCGGAGGTGCATTTTACCAGCACGTTCGGATTCTTCTCTCGTACCCAATCGTCGTCTACCTCGCCGCCGCCCCGGTTTTCCGCCACATTCAGGACCGTTGTTCCGGCAAGCAGAGGGCTGTATCCGGGCGTGATGTGATCCGTGTCATATTCCAGATAGGCGGAGACTTTCTGGCAGGCATAGAGAGATTCGTTTGTGTTCTGCAGCACAAACGTCCAGTAGGCGAAGGGGTCATAGGTCCAGTGGGCATAGAGCGTCTGGTCCGCCTGAACTGTGATGACGGTTTCCGGCGCGATCAGATCTCCGCCGTCCGGCGCCGTGAACCAGCCGTCAAACGCATAGCCCGGCTGCGTCGGAGCGGGCAGCGTACCGTAGGCGTCACCCGGATAAATGCTTCGCGTCAGTTCGGAGCGCAGCAGTCTGCCGCCCTGCGGATCGAGCGAGAGCGTATACGCCTCCATCTGTGACCAGTGGGCATAAAGCGTGTGCGGCTCCGAGAGGGTTACGATCGTGTTTTCGGTGACTCTTGTGCCGCCGTTTCGGGTGAAGTACCACCCGGTAAAGGCAAATCCCGTGCGCTTTGCGTCCGGCAGGGCACCGTACACGCTGCCAGGCTGCACCTGGACGGCCTCGCGGCTGCATTCGCCGCCGTTCGGGTCCAGCGTGACAGCGATTTTTTCTTTCTGCTTCTCAATCTGCTCTCCCTGACCGGGCGTGATGATGCTTACGTTGCTCTCCGGGGTGGTCTGCTTGTCGTCTTTGGAAGGCGAGGAGGGATTATCCGGATTGGGCGAAGTATCCGGTGGTCTGGTCGGCGTTGGCGTCGGCGTGCTTTCCGGCTCCGGCGTCGGCGTTGGGGAGGGATCGGGCAGGGGCGCCTGCTCCAGCACGATATCTGCGACCGGCCCTTCCAGAATCCGCATCCGGCATCCGGCGAGGGAGCAGATCAGGCAGGCGGCAAGCAGCGCGGCCGAGAATCGTTTCACCATGCGCATTTCCTGTGATCCTCATTTGGAGAAGTATTTTCTTGCGGTGTAAAATGCGTTGTCCAGCCGCTGAGTGTCATGCGATTCGTGCGCCTCCATCAGGGCTTGGTCCATTTCACCGCGCATCAGCTCGTTTGCCGTGGAGGACAGCGCAGAGCGCACTGCCGCCAGCTGTAGCATGACGCTGGTGAAATCTTCGCCCTCGTCAATCATCTTTTTCACACGAGCGAGATGGCCGAGATTTCGGTTGATGCGGTGCCTGACAGATTTGGAATAAACCGTGCCGTGCTCTGCCTTTGATTCCTTCTGATCCAAACCGAGCGCCTCCTTCTTTCGGAATTTGACGACATTATAGCCTCCTTTTGTGAGACTTCACAACCTGGGGAGGGGGATATTTTTTCGGAAAAATAGCTGTGAAAACCAAATTTTGTGCAATTTTACATCCCCCGCCCCCGGTTGTGACACCGCTGGGAAAACGCTAAGATAAGTTTATTCCAAGCGGAAGGAGACGGGTTATGAGCAAAATGTCTTCTGTCAGACGATCAACCATCTGTGCGCTGTGCATCGCCCTCTGCATCGTGCTGCCCGTGGCGTTTCATGCGCTGGGCGTCGGCGCGGTGTTCCTGCCGATGCACATTCCGGTGTTTCTCTGCGCGCTGACCTGCGGCTGGGCATACGGAATGTTCTGCGGCGCGGCGGGATGCGCGCTTTCTTCCCTGCTCACGGGCATGCCGACCGTGACTGGCCTGCCGGCCATGGCGGTGGAGCTTGCGATCTACGGTCTGATCACAGGGCTTCTGTATCGCTTCATCCGCACGAAAAACGCCTATGCGGATCTGCTCATATCCGTGATTGCCGCGATGATCCTCGGCCGCGTCGCGGCGGGCGCGATCAACGCGCTGATCTTTGCCCGCGGCGTGACCTACAGCCTTGCCATGTGGGCGTCGGCTTATCTCTTCACAAGCTGGCCGGGCACGGTGCTGATTTTGATTTCCGTTCCGGCGCTGATCGCGGCGCTGATGAGAGCCGGGCTCATCCCGGAGCGCTATCCGAAGCAGGAGGCAAAACCATGATCGATAAAAACGATGTAATCCGGTTCTTTGACCGCTGCGCGCCCTTCTGGGACGCGGAGATGATCCGAAACGAGGACGTAATCTGCACCATTCTGGACAACGGCGGTGTGACCGCCGGGGTGGACGTGCTGGACGTGGCCTGCGGCACCGGCGTGCTTTTCCCGGACTATCTGAGCCGCAACGTGGCCTCTGTCACCGGCATCGACATCTCTCCCGAGATGGCGAAGATCGCGGCCGCCAAATATGCTCCGGAGCAGGTGCGCGTGATCTGCGGCGATGTGGAGACGGAGCCGTTCGAGCGGCAGTTCGATGTGGTCATGGTGTATAACGCCTTTCCGCATTTCCCGGATGCAAATATTCTCATCTCGGCGCTCGCAAGGGTCACGAAGCACGGAGGCAGACTCAGCATTGCCCACGGCATGAGCCGTGCGCGGATCGACCATCATCACAGCGGTGCAGCACACCCGATCTCCAACGGGCTCATGAGCGAGGACGATCTCGCGGCGGTCTTTGCGCCGTATTATGATGTGGATATCAAAATCTCGGACGACCGGATGTATCAGGTCTCCGGCGTCAGAAAGTGAGAAGCAGATGAAGAACCAATTATCCGCCATCTGCGGCGAAGTGAACAAGGTCATCATCGGCAAGGAGACCGTGGTGGAAAAGGTGCTCATGGCGATGCTGGCTGACGGGCACATCCTGCTCGATGACGTCCCCGGCGTCGGCAAGACGACCTTGGCCGTGGCCTTTGCCCGCGCGATCGGCCTGAACTATTCCCGCATCCAGTTCACACCCGATGTGCTGCCGAGCGATATCGTGGGCTTTTCCATGTATCAGCAGCAGACGGGTGAGTTTCGCTATATGCCCGGCGCCGTGACAAACGCGAATCTCGTCCTCGCCGATGAGATCAACCGCACCTCCAGCAAAACGCAGTCGGCGCTGCTCGAGGCCATGGAGGAGCGGCAGGTTACGGTGGACGGCACGGTGCATCCGCTGCCGAAGCCTTTTCTCGTCATCGCCACGGAAAACCAGGTCGGCGCTGCGGGCACGCAGCTGCTGCCCCATGCCCAGCTCGACCGTTTTCTCGTGCAGCTCACGATCGGCTATCCCGACTTTGCGAGCGAGGTGGATATCCTCCGCGGCAGACGCACGGAAAACCCGATCGACGCCGTCCGCCAGACCATCACGGCGGCCGATCTGCTCCGGCTCCAGCAGCAGACGGCGTCCGTTACCATGAAGGACAGCATTCTGGAATACATCACGCGGCTCGCCTCCGCCACGCGCTCTCATGCGTGGATTCAGCTCGGCGTCAGTCCCCGCGGCGCGCTCGCCGTGAGCAAAATGGCGCGCGCCTGCGCCATGGTGCGCGGACGGGACTATGTCATTCCCGAGGATGTGCAGGCGGTCTTCACGGACGTCTGCGCGCACCGCATTCTCCTTTCGCAGAAGGCGAAGACGGAGCGAAAGACCACGCAGGACGTGCTCACGCAGGTGCTGCAGGACGTCGCCGCGCCGACGGCGCTGGACTGAAACCATGTGGAAGCGAAGAGTGGTGTGGCTGCTGCTGATCTTGGCAGCGGCTGCGCTGTATCTGTTTGAAAACAGCGGCGCGACACTTGCTGTGCTGCTAATCGTGGTGCTTGGGCCGCTCTTCGGCATTCTGCTTGCCGCCGTCGGAACAAGGAACGCATCGGTCGGCATTGCGCTGCCGGAGCGCTGCGTCTGCGGCGAAGAGATCCGCGGCACACTGGCCTCACAGACCCGAGGCGAGGCTGTGCTCAAGATCGAGAATCTGCACACCGGCGAGACGGCGGAGCTCTCGCTGCCGCTGCTGCGGAGCGAAACGCCCTTCACCGTACAGGCGTCGTGCTGCGGCGTCGTGCGAGCGAGGGTGGAGCACCTGCTTGCACGGGATCTCTTCGGCCTCACCGCGTGGAAGCGCCCGGTCAGCGGAGACGCGGCGACGGTGGTGCTGCCCGCGCTGTTTCAGACGGAGGTTCTGCTCACGGAGAGCGCCTTTGCCATGCTGGACAGCGATGAATATTCCGCCGTCAAGCCCGGCTTCGATCCCAGCGAGACCTTCGGCATCCGGGAATACCGCCCCGGGGACAACATCAAGACCATTCACTGGAAGGCGTCGCAGAAAACGGGCGAGACCATGGTGCGCGAGCTCAGCCTCCCGGTGGAGCATCAGGTGCTGCTGCGCTACGAAAATCCAACGTCCGGCGAAACCGAGCCGGCACAGATCCACAGTATGACGACGGTGATTCTCTCGATCTCTGCCATGCTCGCGGAACAGGGGATCATCCACGATCTCGGCTGGCGCGATGCGCTCTGGCAGATCGATTCTGAGGACGCCCGTCTTGCTGCGATGGACGCGCTGCTGTCCCTCCCTCCGGAGACGGAGCGCGCGCCGACGGAGCGCATCGGCGGCAGCTATGCCCATGTGGCGGCCGTTTCCGCCGAGCCGGTGCTGGGTCTTGCGGATCTCTATAACGGCAGCCGGGTCACCGTTTTGAAGCCGGGCTCCGGCGCGGAAGGCCTGCAGCCGGACGGCACGGTGCAGATCTGTTTTGACAATTTCGAGCAGCTGGGGAGGTTGGAGCTGTGAATACCAGGACGCTTACCGTCTTTCTGCCTTCTGCAGAGAAGCGAAACGGCCTCGCCGCGCTGCTCCCGTTTCTGCTGTGTATTGCGCTCTGGGGCGCGTTTTTATGGATGATCGGACGTGTCACGCTGCTGCCGTATGCGGCGATCGGCGCGCTTTTGGCATTCTGTCCGCTGCTCGGAAAGCATCGCCGCGTCGTCGGAGGCGCTTTGTCGGCGCTGCTTTTGCTCTCCCTGCTGCTGTCAAGGTCGATTTCCGGCGGCCTCGCTGTGCTTTCCAACCGGCTCTTTGCCGCGAGCGAGGCGCGGCAGCGGTATTTGTATGAGACCTTTTCCGCCTCTGCGGATTCTCTCGTTCCGGCGGTACTCTGGGGCTCCGCGCTGCTCGCGCTCTGCCTCGGCTGGCTCGGCGCGTGGAAGCACGCGCTGCCCGGCGTGCTGGCGTTTCTGATGACGGCAGCCGCCTGCGCCTATTTCGGCGTGACGCCCGGCACGTTCTGGCTGCTGCTGATTCTGTTGCTCGCGGCTCTTACCATGCTTACCAAGCTCGACTGGCGCGCCTTCGCTGCGGTGATGGTTTGTGTTGCAGTGATCGCGGGACTCGCGCTTTGGCTTGCCCCGGGAGAAAACGCGCGGATCTCTGCGTTGGACGATCAGCTGCGCGATACGCTTGCTTTCACTACCGTTACGCAGCATAAGCAGCCGGAGAATACCCCCGCACCCACGCCGGAAACCCAACCGGAGCAGGAGAATATAGAGCCCATGCTCCTCCAAATCCGGGAGAGCATGGACGCCAAAACCATCATTTTAATTGTGCTGATCGCAGCGATTCTGCTCATTTTGTTCGTGCCGGCAGTAATCCGCGACCGCCTGCAGAAGCGGCGCGATCAAAACCGCGCGGGGATGGAGAGCGCAGACAATGCCGAGGCGATTCGCGCAACCTTCCGCTATGCGCTGCTCTGGCTGCGCGCTTCCGAGAGCGATGCGCGGGAGCTGCCCGGCTATGACGCTGCATACAAGCTCTGGCAGGAGGCGGCTTTCAGCGACCATGCCATGAGTGACGCCCAACGCGACCAAATGACGGCATTTCAGAAAACCGTCTCCGATACGATACAAAGCCGCGCCGGAAGGCGGCTGAGGTGGAAACTGCGGTATCGATACGCGCTGTAATATCTGTTCAAAAGCAAGAGACCGCCCTCAGGGCGGCCTCTTGCTTTTGTATTTAAACCGAAAATCGGTCGTAATGCTGATAGCAATCAACGCAGAGCTTTTTGCCGTCCTGGATGCGGATCCAGTTCGCGCCCGTGCGCTCACCGCAGCATTCGCAGTAGAAGGACTCGAAAATGCGTGCCTCTTCCGGCAGCGCGATCTTCGTTTCCTTGACGTCGAAGAGCTCTGACGGCGCCTTTTCTTTCATAAAGTCGAACGATTCGCACCGGTCCATGCCCTCCGGCAGCGGACGCAGGACGAGCCGGACAGACTTTCCGGTCAGACGGTTATAAAAGGAAAACGCCTGCTTTCCCGTCATGTGAAACAGGAGATTCCCCTTTCCGACCGTGCAGCCGAGCAGCACCTGGATCGCGTCCACGCCGCAGGCGTCGGTCTCAGAGACGCAGACGGTCTCCTCATCGTCCGCAAAGGTGAGCTCCAAAAGCTCCATGGCGTAGAGCGCTGCCTTGAACCCGATCGTCAGCCCGCCGCACTCGTGGCCGTGGAACGCCACGACCTTCTCCCACAATTGCTGTTCATTCATCTGAATTTTGCTCCTTCCCGCCCGGATCACCGAGCACAATGACCGTTTTGCTCCCTTCGATGTCCACCACGCGCGTGTGCACCTGATAGACCGCCTCCAGCGTCTCCGGCGTGATGACGGACGCATCGCCGTAGCGATATACCGTGCCGCGGTCCATCAGCAGGAACCGGTCGCAGTAGCGCAGCGCGAGGTTCAGATCATGGATCACGGTGATGACCAGAATGTGATCCTCATACGCCAGCTTCGCCGCGAGCGCCATGACCTCGTGCTGATTGCGCAGATCCAGATTGCTGGTCGGCTCATCGAGCAGCAGGATCTTCGGGCGTTGGGCGACTGCGCGGGCGATCACGACCTTCTGCAGCTCGCCGCCGGAGAGCTCATCGATGTATCGCATGGAAAGCCCCTGCAGACCCAGCCGATCCAGCGTCTGCTCCACGATGGCGAGGTCCTGCTCCGTCGGGCCGACCGTGATATAGGGTCTTCTGCCCAGAAGCACCACATCGTAAACCGTAAGCCTGGACGCCTCGTTCGACTGCTCTACATACGCCATCGTCTGCGCGATTTGGCGGCGCTTCATCGTGTGCAGATCGCTGCCGTCGGCATAGACGATGTGCGCGCCGACCGGGAGAATCCCGTTGAGGCACTTGAGCAGCGTGCTTTTCCCCGCGCCGTTGTTGCCCAGCAGCGCGAGGAAATGACCGGGCTCTGCTGAAAAGCGGATCTCATTGAGGATCTGCGCGCTGTTTGGATAGGCATAGCTCAGCCCTTTTGTCTCAATCATACGCGCCGATTCCTCCTGTTAATCAGATAGATGAACACCGGAGCGCCGACGAACGAGGTGATTGCGCCGATGGGCAGCACAAGCGGCGACATGACCGACCGGGACAGCAGATCGCTCAGCAGCAGCAGACATGTGCCCGCGAGTGCGGACGCCGGCAGCAGAAAGCGATAGTCATTGCCAATGATGCGGCGGACGATGTGCGGCGCGATCAGACCGATGAAATTCAAAATTCCGATGAACGCCGTCGTCACCGCAGCCGTCAGCGAGCAGACGATCATGCTGCTGACGATCAGCGCGCCGGTGTTGACGCCGAGGGACTTTGCCGCGCTCTCGCCGCTGAGGAGCGCCGTGTAGTTCCAGCGGTTTAGGAAGAAAAACACGAACGCCGCCGCGGTCACGGCCGCCATGACGCCGACCTCCCGCATGGTGGTGCTGGTGAGGCTGCCGAAGGTCCAGAACACGATGGAGCCCAGCTGTGTGGTGCTCGCAAAGTACTGGATGATGGCCGTGCCGCCGGAAAAGAGCGTGCTGAGCGCAACGCCTGTCAATATCATAGACTCCGGCTTCACCTTTTGCAAGCGGGAGAGCGAAATGATGACGACCGTCGGGATCATGGAAAAGACAAACGCGCAGAGCGAGAGCGTGAAGGGGCTCGAAAACGAGACGCTCGCGTCGCTCGGAGACTGCACACCGGAGCCGAGCACGACGATGGCAAACGCCGCGCCGAACGCCGCGCCCGGAGATACGCCGAGCGTGGAGGCGTCCGCCATGGGGTTGCGCAGGATGCTCTGGAGCACGCAGCCCACGGCGGCGAGCCCGAAGCCCGCCACCAGAGCCGTCGCCACGCGCGGCAGACGCATTTTCTGCACGATCGTGACGGTCTTGCGGTCGCCGTAGCCGAAGATCGCCTTCGCGACATCGCTGAGCGACAGCCCCGAAGAGCCGAGGGCAAGATCCGTCAGCGCGAGCAGGATCAGCAGCGCGAGCAGAATGACGAGAATGAGAACCTTATAGCGAATGTATCCCGCGTAGCTTTTATGGTTCCGCTGTGATTTCATCCGGCTCAGTCAAACATGGTGACCTGATGATAGCCGAGTCCGGCGTCCTCCATCATCTTGAGGAAGCTCGGGCCTGCCTCACCCTCGAACATGGTGAGGATCTCCTCGGCCTTTGCCTGGAAGTCGACGTCCTTGAACTGCTCGGGATAAATGATCGTCGCGGCATAGTAGGCGTTGATCAGAGAGAGCTCAATGTTCGTGTACACGCAGTTGTAAGCGGCCTGTCCATAGACCTTGCCGTTCTGCACGGCGGAAAGCCCGCGATAGAAGTCGGGATTCGTCTTGAAATCCTCCTGCAGGATACCGAGGGTCGGGCCTTCCTGATTGATGAAGAGAATATCCGGATCCCAGGTCGCGACCTGTTCCTTCTCCACAGTCATGGCGCCGTTGCCGTCCGTCTCATCAGCGACATTTTTGGCATGGATAATCTCAAACGGATTGTAGTGTGCATAGGTGGCGTCGATGCCGTTGTAGCCGCGGAAGCTGACCGCGCCGTAGTACACCGTGGGCTTTTCCTCGTCGGGGATGTCCTTCGTGCGGCCGTCGAGATCGGCAATGCAGTCCTGCACATAGGCAACCAGCTCGTCGGTGTGCGCCTTCGTGCCGAACACGTCGCCGAGGAAGTTCATCGTATCCACAAAGTCCTGATCCACAAAATCCGTGGCAAACACAGCCAGAACCGGGATGCCGGTCTGCTCCTGCAGCTCATCGGCCTGAGCAGCTTCGTTGGTAAAGAGAATGATCGCGTCCGGATCGAGCACGACCAGCTCCTCCTGATAGATCTCGGAGTTCGGCCAGCCGGAGCCGATGGACGGCAGATCAAAGAACTTGTCGTGGAACACGTCGGAGCAGGGCGCGCAAACGAACTCCATCTTCTCGTTTTCCGTCACACCGGCGATCTTATCCACCGCACCGGCGTACACCACCATGCGGGTGGAGGGCAGGCCGGGGCACGCGACGGTCTGGATGTCAGAGGCGATCTCCACCTCGCGTCCGGTCACGTCGGTAACGGTGCGCGTTCCGCTCTCAGCCGGGGCGGCTCCAGCCGCTTCCGAACCGGCAGGCGCCGGAGTTTCCTTGCTCCCGCATCCGGCCAGGACGCCGAGGAGCATGACCACTGCCAGAAGCAGTGCAAGCGTTTTCTTCCTGTTCATGGTTTTGTCCTCCTGTTGTTGCAGAAAAATACCATTTCTGCGGATACAGAAATGGTAACAAAAGACAGCAGGAGCAAAAACCTCCCCCCGGGGATTGGATTCTGAACGACTTTTCAACAATGTGAAAGAAGATGAACAGTTTTCAGAATCTCGAAAGATTCAGCACATGGTGTTCATAAGTTTTCAAAACCGTTTTTCAGAAAGCGGTCTACATTGCACTGGATCTCAGCCCATGCATCATCTGAAATACCCAGATTGCGCTTGCTGACGGCAAGACAGCCGTTGAGCTGGAAATAGAACAGCGCGCTCAGCACATCCTCTCCGAGCCCGGCACCCTTCAAACGTTCCACAAAGCTGCTGCGATAGGTCTCCGCCATGCGGTCCACCACATAGCCATGCAGAGAATCGGAAAAGAACAGCGGCTGGTATTTTTTGTTCTGTCGCAGGAAGCGGCAGAGCGGGTATCCGCTTTTTTCTTCTCCCGCCGAGCTGCACCCGACCTGCAGAAGCACGCTGTGGGTGTTCTCCATCGCTTCGGCATAGACTGCGTCCAGCACCTGGCTGATATTGTCGTAGTGCAAATAAAAGGTCCCGCGATTGATCTCCGCCTGACGGCAGATGTCCGCTACGGTGATATCGGAATAATCCTTCTCCGTTAAAAGCTCCAGCATCGCCTCCTTGATGACCATGCGGGTATAGAGCGTTCGACGGTCGGTTTTCCGTGTCTTGGGAGCGTCCATTGCGTTCACCTCAAAAATTCTAAGCATCTTGTCAATCATTATAATCATGCGTTGAGAATTGTCAATCCGGTACATGTTTTCAGAATGTGTTGAGGTATTTCTGCATCTATAAAAAGTTGCACAGGACTTTATCCCCCGGCGGGGCTTCCGCCCGCTTGACAGGTTTGATATCGTGAGCTCACAAATCACTGGCACAACCGGAATACGGAGGTAAACAATATGAAACTGATGCTTTGCGGAAAGGGCGGCTGCGGCAAGAGCACGATCACCGCGCTGCTGGCAAAGGAATATGCCCGCGAGGGCAAGCGCGTGCTGGTCATCGACTGCGACGAATCGAACTACGGTCTGCATCAGCAGCTCGGCCTGGAGTTGCCGAAGGACTTCACCGATTTCGTCGGCGGAAAGCAGCGGATCATGATGCTCGCGGCAAACGGTCCGATGAACATGCCGCCGCTGTTTGAAGGTCCCATGACCATCGACGAGATCCCCGCGGATTACCTTTCCTGCAGGAACGGTATTTTGCTCATGGCGCCCGGCAAGATCCATGTCGCAAATGAGGGCTGCGCCTGCGCGTTCAACATCGTCATGTTCCAGTTCCTGCAGTTTCTGCAGCTGGGCGAGAACGACGTCGTCATCATGGACATGGAGGCCGGTATCGAGCACTTCGGCCGCGGCACCGGCAACAGCTGCGACGCCGTGCTCATGGTCGTCGACCCCTCTTATGAATCGCTCAAGCTCTCGGAGAAGATCGGCGAGCTGTGCGAGCAGGGCGGGCACCCGCTTTACTACGTGCTCAACAAATTTACCGAGAAAGCCCTTCCGGCCATGGAGACGAAGATCGCCCATCCGGAGAAGATCGCCTGCCGCCTGCCGATGAAAGAGGATCTGCTGGACGCGGGCCTCTCCGGCGACCCACTCGAGGGCGAGTATCCCGAGATTCGCCGCCTGATCGAAACCATTTCCTAATACGCCTGACAGAAAGAAAACTGCGGGGTGAAGGGCTTGTGTGCGCTTCTCCCCGCCGCGG
>JBGUHV010000025.1:0-2892 GCA_045112425.1 Oscillospiraceae bacterium | reverse complement strand
CCGGCGTGGTGCGCCAGACGCTGGATGAGCTGTTCGGCAACCGCGTGTCGAGCGCGGATCTAAACGAGCTCGCGACGCTGATCTACTATCCGAAGCAGAAGCTGGAGCTCGTGCTGCCGAAGATCGAGGATCCCGCCGAGTGGTACCGCATCACGCTGCACCGGCTGGTGGAGGTCTGCCGCAAGGTGTCGCAGCCGTACACCCGGTCGAAGGTGCGCAAGGCGCTGCCGGCGGACTTTGCCTATATCATCAGCGAGCTGCTGCAGACCTCGGACGACGCGCAGGATCAGCACGATTATTTTGAGAACATCATCGCCACCGTGATCGAGACCGGACTCGCGCCGGATCTGATCGCGGCGGTCTGCGACGTGATTAAGCGCATGGCGGTCGACCACATGCACATCGTGGGCGATATCTTTGACCGCGGCCCCCGCGCCGACATCATCATGGATTCGCTGCTCAATTACCACAGCGTGGACATCCAGTGGGGCAACCACGACATTCTGTGGATGGGCGCCGCCTCCGGCAGCCGCACGCTCGTGGCGACGGTGCTGGCAAACTCCATCCACTATAACAACCTTGAGGTCGTGGAGACGGGCTACGGCATCAGCCTGCGCCCGCTGTCCGTCTTTGCAAACGAGGTCTACCGCGACGCGGACGTGCACTGCTTCGAGGTGAAGCTCACGGGCGCGGACGCCGACCGCTGCACCGAGAAGGACAAGCTGCTCTCGGCGCGCATGCACAAGGCGATCACGATCATTCTCTTCAAGCTCGAGGGGCAGAAGCTCATGCGCCACCCCGAATACGGCATGGAGGATCGGCTGCTGCTCGACAAGATCGACTACGAAAACAAGTGCATCACCATCGACGGCGTGACCTGGCCGCTCGAGGACACGGACTTCCCGACCGTGGATCCGAAGGACCCCTACGCGCTCACGCCCGAGGAGGAGAGCGTGATCGACCAGCTGACAGACTCGTTTGAGCAGAGCGAAAAGCTGCAGCGGCACATCCGCTTTCTCTATTCCAAGGGCAGCATGTATAAGTGCTATAACGACAACCTCCTGCTGCACGGCTGCATCCCGATGTCGGAGGACGGCTCGCTGCTGGAGTTTAACTTCGACGGCACCAGGCGCTCCGGCAAGGCGCTGTTTGACTACTGCGACGTGGCGGCCCGCCAGGCGTATTACTACAAACGCGGTTCGAAAGAGCGCAAGCTCGGGATGGACTTCCTGTGGTTCCTCTGGGCCGGGCGCAACAGCCCGATCTTCGGCCGCAACCGCATGACGACCTTTGAGCGCCGTCTCATCAAGGACAAGGCCGCCTGGGAGGAGCCGAAGAACGCCTACTACACGCTGTATGAAAGCAGCGACGTGTGCGAGCGGCTGCTCGCGGAATTCGGTCTCACCGGAAAGCACTGCCACATCATCAACGGGCACATCCCCGTGAAGGTGAAGAAGGGTGAGAGCCCCATCAAGGGCGGCGGCAAGCTGATCGTGATCGACGGCGGCTTCTGCAAGGCCTATCAGCCGACGAGCGGCATCGCGGGCTATACGCTGATCTACGACTCCTACGGCTACCGCATCGTGGCGCACCAGCCGTTCGCCGGGCGCAAAAAGGCGATCGAGGAAAACTGGGACATCGCCTCGACCTATGAGATTTTCGAGCGCATGAACCACCGCCGCAAGATCGCTCGAACCGACATCGGCAAGCAGCTCAAGGCACAGAGCGATGATCTGATGATGCTGCTGCGGGCCTACAAGGACGGCGCCGTCATCGAGGGCCATTAATCACAAACGCAGAGCCGGCCGCGAAACGCGGTCGGCTCTTCCCTTTTCGTGCAATTCATGGTATATTGAAGCGATTTCACCAAACGGAAGGACAGACTGCAGCCATGGCAATTGCGCCGATCATTCTGAAAATGAGCGTCATGGTGACGCTGATGCTCACGGGCTTCTTCTGCACGAAGATCGGCCTGACCGGGCCGGAATTCAACAAGCGGGTCAACCCCGTGGTCATTAACGTTTTCCTCGTGGCGACGATTCTGAACGCCGTCATCGGCGCGACGGAGCGCGTGAGCGGCATGGTGCTGGCGGAGTATTTCGGACTGCATGTTCTGATGTTTCTGGTCAGCATGCTCGTGGCAGAGGCGGCGGTGCGCATCATCCGTCCGCCGAAGGAAAGCCGGGGCGTGCTCTGGTGCCTGACGGCGTTCATGAACAACGCCTTCATCGGCTTTCCGCTCGCGGCGGCCATCTACGGCGAGCAGGCCGTGTTTTACGCTGCGATCTCGAATATTCCGTTTAACCTTCTGCTCTATACCGTCGGCATGGCGAAGCTCCGGCAGGGCGACGGGGAGCAGCTCAGCTGGAAGAAGATCTTCACGACGCCGCTCGTGACGACGCTGCTGGCGGCGGTGATCTATCTGCTCGATCTCCCGATGCCGCGCTATGTGATCGACACGGTGGACACCATGGCCGGCGCGACGATTCCGGTTTCGATGATGATCATCGGCACGAGCCTCGGCAGCGTCTCGGTGGGAAAGGTGTTCTCCAATCCGAAGGTCTACGCCGCCGTGTTCGTGCGGCTGATTGCGGTGCCCGTCGCGGTTTGGGCAGTGCTGCGCTTCATCGCACCCGAGCCGATGATGCTCGGCATCCCGGTGCTCATGTCCGCCTGCCCGAGCGCGATGATCATCACGGTGTTCTGCCTGCAGTACGGGAAGGACGATCTGTTCTCCTCGCAGGTGATTTTCATGAGTACGCTGCTCTCGGCGGTGTCGATTCCGGCGCTGTTTGCAGTGCTGTTTTAATTTGGGGCGTCGAGGACGCCGCCCCCTACGCGGGGCATGCCGGCAAATGATTTGATAAGGAACCAAATGGTATGATTTATGAA
>JBGUHV010000024.1:0-9442 GCA_045112425.1 Oscillospiraceae bacterium | reverse complement strand
CTGATGGTCATCGTGATGGACTGCGTCATGACCTTCTTCGGCTCTACGGCGAACGATGCTGCCTATAACGCATGGCTCACCGACCGCGGCGACGAGACGAACCGCGGCCGCATCGAAGGCGTCAACTCCATGATGCCGCTGGTCTCCATTCTGATTGTCTTCGGCAGCTTTTTAAGCTTCGATCTCGATCAGATGGCGAGCTGGCGCATCATCTATTACATCATCGGCGCCGCCACGGTGCTCATCGGCTTGCTCGGCTTTTTCCTCATCGAGGAGGCGCCGGGGCTGCAGCCGGATCGCAATCCGCTTGAGAAAACCCTTGTTTACAGTTTCCGCCCATCCACCGTGCGGCAAAATGCCCGGCTCTACCTCGTGCTCGCGGCGTTTGCGCTCTTCGGCATTTCCATTCAGATCTTTATGCCGTATCTGCTGATCTATTACGAAAAGACGCTCGGCATGGACAACTATGTGCTGATCCTTGCGCCGGCAATCATTCTGGCCGCTGTGGTTACGGCGCTGTATGGTCGTGTCTATGATCGGCGCGGCTTTGGCTTTTCCGTCTGGCCCGCGCTTGGGATGCTCTGCCTCGGCTACCTTTTGTTGTATTTCACGCGGGCGACCGCGCCGGTGTTTCTCGGCTCGCTTTTCATGATGTGCGGCTATCTCACCGGCATGAGCGTCTTCGGCGCGCGCATCCGCGATCTCATTCCCGCCGGCCGCGCAGGGCAGTTTCAGGGCGTGCGCATCATTGGGCAGGTGTTCGTGCCCGGCCTGATCGGCCCCGCCATCGGCACGGCGGTACTCCGCAATGCCGAGCAGATTTTGAATTCGGACGGTACCTACAGCTTTCTGCCCAGCGCGAGCATTTTCCTCGCCGCACTTGCGGCGGCGGTTCTGCTCGGCGTGGCTTTATTCCCGTTTCTTCTGAAACACCACTCGGAAAGGAGAGATTCCCATGCGTAATTCTCTGCAGCGGCTTTGTGAGGATTTCGTCGCAAACCGCGATGTGCTCAAAAGCCGATTTAAGTTGGAAAACAGCTATCTCTATCCCGTCTGCGCCGGCGTCTTCTGCGCGCGCGGCGTGCGCGCCGATGCGGACAAGGTGCAGGAGGCGAAGCGGCTGCTCAAGAGCAAAGCCGGTGTGTTCTCCAACTTCCGCGGCAGTCTCACGCTGCCGATCTGCTCCATGCTCGCGGCCAAAAGCGCGCCGGAGCGTCGGATGGAGTATGCCATGGAGAACTATAAAATCCTTCGTGACCAGTTTGCGCCATCCAGCTATCTCGCGCTTGCAGCGTTTTTCCTTGCCGACATGGGCGTGAGCGGCAGCCGAGCACAGGAGGCAGCCGAGCGCGGAAAACGCATTTACAAGCGCATGAAGCAGGAACACCGTTTCCTCACCTCGGCGGAGGACAGCGTGTTTGCCGTGCTCATGTCCTTCTCCGAGCAGAGCGACGATGCACTGATTGCGGACATCGAGGCGTGCTATTCACTGGTGAAGAAACGGTTTTCCGGCGGCAACGCGGCGCAGTCGGTCTCCCATGTGCTTGCGCTCTCGCCCGGCTCTGCGGAGGAGAAAACGCAGCGGTTCATTGGGCTGTATGAAGCCATCCGTGCCGCGGGCGGAAAGTACGGCAAGTATTATCAGCTCTCCACGCTTGCGGCGGTCTCCGTGCTGGACGCCGACGTGGATGAGATCGTCCGGGATATGATGGACGCGGATGCGTTTTTGTCTCAGCAGAAGGGCTACGGCTTTTTATCCATGGACAGGAAGACGCGCATGATGCATGCCGCCATGCTCGTCTCGGCCGATTACTGTGCGCAGAATGCGGCGGTCGCTGCAGTGATGACCGATACGCTCTCAGAGCTCGCCTCCCAGACCGCGGTCATCTCCGGCACGCTCGCCATCATTGCGGCGCAGCAGGCCGCTATGTGCGCCGTGATTGCCTCCAATACCGCTGCCAGTACTGCGGCGAACAGCTGAATGCGAAGCGAAACCGAAGCGCCGAGGCGCCGACTGCGGGATTGGCTGCTGATCGGCTTTGTTCTGGTCTGCTTTGCCATTGCATGCATCCCGTATTTCCGCGCGCCCGCGCAGCAGATTCTAACCGAGGGCACGCTCGAGCTGCATTTCATTGACGTCGGTCAGGGCGACGCCGCGCTCCTGCTTTGCAACGGCCACGCCATGCTCATCGACGGCGGGTCGAGCAAAAGCTCAAGCCGCGTCTATACCTACCTGATGAAGCACGAGATCAGGATGCTCGACTATATCGTCGCCACGCACCCGCATGACGATCACGTCGGCGGCCTCGCCGGCGCGCTGAATGCGGCGAAGGCGGAGCGAGCGCTCTCCTCCTGTGCGGATGCGGACGGACGCGCGTTTCAGAGCTTTCTGAAGTATCTCGACCAGCAGGGCGTCTCCGTGGAAATTCCGAAGCCCGGCGACACGTTTGAGCTCGGCACGGCGCGCATCACTGTGCTCGGGCCGCTCCGCGAGTCCAAGAACCTGAACGACACCTCGCTTGTCCTGCGTGTTTCGTTTGGAGATTTCCACGCAATCTTCACCGGCGACGCCGAAAATGAGGAGGAGGCGGATATTCTCGCCTCCGGCGCGGAGCTTTCATGCGACGTGCTCAAGGTGGGGCATCACGGTGGCAGCGACGCATCCTCTGAGGCATGGCTCGAGGCACTGCGCCCGAAAACCGCTGTTATCTCCTGCGGCAGGAACAATGATTACGGTCATCCCGCTGCCCAGACGCTCAGCCGGCTCAAGGCCGTCGGAGCAGAGGTGCTCCGCACCGATCAGCAGGGGGATATTGTGCTCGTCGTTCGGGTTGACGGCAGCTATGCGCCTGCAGGCAAGGCGGAAATCCCGGAAGGGGAGATCACCTATGTCGTCAACACGAAAAGCGGCAAGTTCCACGATCCCAAGTGCGCCAGCGCGGCGGATATCTCCGATCAGAACCGTCTGGACTTCACCGGCACGCGCGAGGAGCTGATCGAACGCGGCTATGAGCCCTGCGGCAGATGCAAGCCATAACGGAAAAGACCTGCGAATTTCGCAGGTCTTTTCCGCTGTCATCTAAGTTATCTGGCGTTGTAGGCTTCGATGCCCTTCTTCAGCAGCTCCATGGCGCGCTCGAGATCTTCCTTCTTGAGCACATAAGCCATGCGGATTTCGTTGCGCCCGGTGTTCGGCGTGCCGTAGAACGGCTCGCCCGGCGCGAACATCACAGTGTCGCCGTTGTCATCAAACTCCTCGAGCAGCCACTTCTGGAACGTGTCGGCGTCGTCCACCGGCAGCGCTGCCATCACATAGAACGCGCCCTTCGGCTCGGAATAGACGATGCCGGGGATCTCTTTGAGCTTGGCCACCAGCGCGTCGCGGCGAGCTTTGTATTCCTCGCGCACGGCGGCGAAGTAGTCGGGGCCGACGGTGTAGAGCGCAGCGGAGGCGATCTGGTCAATCGTGGAGGCGCACAGACGACCCTGGCAGTATTTCATCGCCTGGTTGTAGAGCTCCTCGTTGCGTGTGATCAGGCAGCCGATGCGCGCGCCGCAGGCGGAAAAGCGCTTCGACACGGAGTCGATGACGATCACGTTCTCCTCGTATCCTTTAAGCTGCAGGAGGCTCATGAGCGGCTCGCCGCCATAGACAAACTCGCGGTAAACCTCGTCGCCGATGAGGAAGAGGCCGTGCTCTTTGGCGATGTCCGCCATGAGCTGCATCTCCTCCTGCGTGAGGATGGCGCCGGTCGGGTTGCCGGGGTTCGTGAACATGATCGCACGGGTGTGCTCGTTGATCAGCGCCTCAATGCGCTCGCGGAAGGCGAACTTGTAGCCCTCCTCCGGGCGGGTGGTGAGCGGGCGGATGGAAGCGCCGGTGAGCGTCACGAACGTGGTGTAGTTCGGATAATACGGCTCGGGGATGATAATTTCGTCGCCCTCGTCGAGAATGCAGCTGAGCGCCATCTGCAGCGCCTCGCTGCCGCCGGTGGAGATGAGGATGTTCTTGTCCGTCAGCTCCGCGCCGATCCCGGCATAATAGTTCCGAATTGCCTCGATCAGAACCGGCACGCCCGCGCTGGGCGCATAGGCGAGCACCTTCTGGCTGAATTCCTTTACAGCCTCGAAATAGGCAGGGGGCGTCTCAATATCGGGCTGACCGATGTTCAGGTGATAGATCTTCTTGCCGGCCTGCTCCGCCTTCACGGCGTAGGGAGTAAATTTGCGCATGGGGGAGAGCCCGCAGCGCTGTATTTTACTGGAAAAGTTCACGTTCATAACCTCCTAACAGAATCATTTTATGGCATTTCCATTGTATACAATCGGGCAAAATTTCGCAAGCGAAAACCCCGTCACTCTTTTCACGATCAAAATATTCGTTGAATTTCAAGGTTTTTTGGAGTAATCGGTTTTTTCATAACCCTGATTCAAAAGTTCCATAGCTGGTTTGTGACAGCAGGCGAAATTTTACACTTGAGATTTTGAAGTCAATGAAGTATAATAAGATGCTAAATTGTGAAAGGAGCTGTCCGTATGGTTAAGATTGAAAACGCAAACGGCGTCATTACCATCACGAGCGAAGTGTTCACCAGCCTCGCCGGCGATGCTGCCACGAGCTGCTTCGGCGTCAAGGGAATGGTCAGCAGCAAGGACGGCGGTCCCTTCCAGGTGCTTCGCCGGGAGTCCATGTCCAAGGGCGTTTCCGCGGCGTTTCAGGAAGACGGCAGCGTGGCTCTGCAGCTGCATATCGCAGTGGATCAGGGCGTCAATATCTCCGCCCTCGCGCACAGCATCATGGGCGAAGTGAGCTATAAGGTCAATAAGGCCACAGGCATTCCGGTTTCCAGCGTGGATGTCTTTGTGGATGCGATGCTGATCGGCTGATCCCCGGTCGCGCCGTGTGGCGTATGCAGCGCGGGATTTTCTGCCGCGTTTGCTTCGGATCGAATACTAACACCCGCTTCGGAGGTGCACTGTTTTGAGAGAACGGATCGATGCCGCCGCGTTTAAGGAGATGTTCCTTTGCGCGAATGCGGCACTGGAAGAGAACAAACAGATTATCAACGACCTGAACGTATTCCCCGTGCCGGACGGAGACACCGGCACCAATATGAGTCTCACGATGAACGCCGCTGCAATCGCCCTCTCGAAGGAGACCTTCGAGGAGATCAGCGCTGCGAGCAAATGCGCGGCAAATGCGCTTCTGCGCGGCGCCCGCGGCAACTCCGGCGTCATCCTCTCGCTGCTGTTTCGCGGCATCTATAAATCCCTGAAGGGGAAGGAGACGGCGGACGCCAAGGAATTCGCCGCCGCGCTCACAGCCGGCGTCGAGGCTGCCTACAAGGCCGTCATGAAGCCCGCCGAGGGCACCATCCTTACGGTCAGCCGCATGGCTGCCGCCGCTGCGGTGGAGTTCTCCAAGGATAACGACGACGTGGAGCTCATGTTCGAGTGCCTGCTCAAGGCTGCGCGCGATGCGCTCGCCGAGACGATCCATCAGAACCCGGTGCTCGAGCGCGCCGGCGTCGTGGACGCGGGCGGTCAGGGCTTTGTCGTGGTCATGGACGCCATGCTCGCCTGGATGCAGGGCCGCGTTGCCGCGCCCGTCGAGGCGGAGCTCCCGGCGAAGGAAGCCCAGTCCGGCGCGGACTTCTCCGAGTTTGACACCGGAGAGATCACCTTCACCTACTGCACGGAGTTTATCGCCGCGCGCGAGAGCCAGAAGTCTCCCGAGCTGCTGCGCACCTTCCTCGAGAACATCGGCGACTGCGTTGTCGTCGTTCCGGATGATGAGATCATCAAGGTGCACGTTCACACGAACGTGCCCGGCGAGGTGCTCACCGAGGCGCTGACCTACGGCCCGCTCCAGACCGTGAAGATCGAGAACATGCGCAATCAGCACACCGTCCTCTCCAGGGACGCCCAGCCCGAAGCGCCCGCCGAGCCCGAAATTGCTCCGGCGGAGAAGCCCTTCGGCGTCGTGACCGTCTGCGCGGGCGACGGCATGGCCGAGATCTTTGCCGAGCTCGGCGCCGACCGCATCGTCACCGGCGGCCAGACCATGAATCCCTCCACCGAGGATATTCTCACCGAGGTCAACAAGACTCCGGCGGAGACGGTGTTTGTGCTTCCGAACAACAAAAACATCGTCATGGCGGCCGAGCAGTGCGCCCGACTCACGGAAAAGAACGTCGTTGTTGTGCCGACCAAGACGGTGCCGCAGGGTGTCGCCGCGATGCTCGCCTTCGACGCCGATCAGTCCGCCGAGGACATTGCCGCGAGCCTGCAGGAGGCAGCCGGCGCCGTGCACACGGTGCTCGTGACCTATGCTGCGCGCGACTCCGATTTCGACGGTCATGATATCCATGCGGGCGAATATCTCGCCCTGCTCGACGGCGCGCTCGTCGGCAACTATACCGATTTTTCCGAGCTCATGGGCGCCATCGCCGGCGCGGCGGCTCCGCTGGAGCCCGAGATCATCTCCGTCTACTACGGCGCGGACGTCACCGCGGACGACGCCGCGCTCGTCGGAAAGAGCATGGAGGCCGCCTTCTCCGATGCCGACGTCAACGTCGTCAGCGGCGGTCAGCCGGTCTACTATTACATGATCTCTCTGGAATAAAATGATCAGCCCCTGAAGTGCTCTGCGCTTCAGGGGATTTCTCTCGGAATTTGACAGCGTGATTTTGCTGTATTATAATGTATATCTAACTTTGAAAACCCGTTTTGGAGGCGTTTATGGATCGTCTGACCTCGCGCAAAAATCCGGTTATCCGTCAGCTCCGGGCTCTTGGCCGGGAGCGTTCTGCTCGTTCTGAGGCAGGGCTTTTTGTCGGCGACGGAGAAAAGCTCCTCTGCGAGGCGATCCAATGCGGCGCCGGGATTGACACGGTTCTCTGGGCAGAAACGCCCGCGATGGAAGTTCCGAATGCCGCGCATCAATATACTGCACCCGCAGAGCTTGTGGAATATGTCTCTGCACTGTCGCATTCTCCCGGTCCGGTCTTTTCGGTTCGGATGCAGCCGAAGCCTTTGCCGGAAGTTCTGCGGCGCGTCATTGTGCTTGAGACGGTGCAGGATCCCGGCAACGTCGGAACGGTTCTGCGCACGGCCAACGCCCTCGGCATGGACGCCGTACTGCTCACGGGCAGCTGCGCCGATCTTTACAGCCCCAAAACCGTCCGTTCCACCATGGGCGCGATCTTTCGCATGCCCGTGCTGGAATGCTCGCTTGCGGATATGAAATCCCTGCTCGATCAACACGGCCTGCCGCTCTATGGCGCCGCGCTTTCCGATTCCGCCAGAGATCTGCGCAATGTGGCCCTCGACTGCGCTGCTGTCGCCATTGGGAGTGAGGGACAGGGGCTCAGCCGCGAGCTGCTCGAGCTCTGTGATGGGGAGATCATCATCCCCATGCGCCCGGAGAGCGAGAGCCTGAACGCTGCCATAGCCGCGTCGGTCGTCATGTGGGAGATGGCGCGCTCAGGGGAGACCATGGCATGAGCGAGCTGCAGTATTGGGTGTGGCTCTCCGAGCGCCTTGCCGTGCGCCCCAGGCGCAGACTGGAGCTGCTCGAGGCATTCGGCGATGTGCGCCAGCTCTATTATGCGCTCGAGGACGATTATCGTGCCATGCTGCCTGCGCTCACGCCGAGCGAGCTGCGCGATTTGGCAGATAAAGATCTCACGGGCGCCAACAATGCGCTTGAAAAGCTGGAGATGAATTATCTCTCCATGATTACGATCCGCGATGCAGCCTATCCCGAGCGTCTGCGGCAGATTTACGATCCGCCTGTCGTGCTCTATCTGCGCGGCAGAATGCCGAGACTGGATGACCGCGCCTCCGTTGCCGTCGTCGGCACGCGCAAGGCGTCCGTTTACGGCCTGCAGATGGCGGATCGACTGGGTCAGGAGCTTGTCTCCTGCGGCGGCATTCTGATCTCCGGCCTGACGGACGGGATCGATGCGGAGGCCGCGCGCGGTGCGCTTCGTGCGGACGGCGTCTGCATCGGCGTGCTCGGCGGACCCATTGACGCGCCGTTTGCCAAGTACCTGCAGCGGGATGTCGCCCGTCTTGGCGCGGTTGTGAGCGAATTTGCGCCCGGCTCCAAAATCGGGCGGGTGGGCTTTCGCATGCGAAACCGCGTCACCGCCGGTCTGAGTCTGGCAGCGGTCGTGGTAGAAGCGCCGGAGCAGAGCGGTGCGCTGCTGTTTGCCTCCGATGCGCTCGAGCAGAACCGCGAGGTCTGTGCTGTTCCGGGCAGCGTGCTCTCTGTCAACAGCGAGGGTACCAACCAGCTGCTCAAGGAGGGCGCCCGGCCTGTGACCTGCGGCTGGGATGTGCTGGAGGAATATCAGCCTCTGTTCCCGGATACGCTGAAAAAGGCGGCGCCGGGGGCGGCTTCCGAACGAAAGAAGACCATAGATCCGCCGCGTGAGACGGGGGAGGGCTTCCTGAAGCTCCGCGAGCCGATCCGTCAAAAAGTGATTGACAAAGAGAAGGGCGCGGCATATATTGACTTGCAGCAGCAGCTGGAAGGGCTTTCCGAGCAGCAGCTGAAGATCATCTCCGCCATCTCCGAGCCGCACCGGCACGTCGATGATATCATCCGCGACTGCGGCCTTCCGGCGCCGACCGTGCTCTCCGAGCTCACGATGATGCAGATTCAGGGCTTCGTGAAGCAGGAGCCGGGGAAGCGTTTTTCCCTGAACATTCAGCGTAAGTAATCAAATTCAGATAGTAAGAGGAGCAATTATGGCAAAGGCAAAAACCGATCTGGTAATCGTCGAGTCTCCGGCGAAGGCCAGAACGATTGAAAAGTATCTCGGCACGAACTATAAGGTCGTCGCCTCCATGGGCCATCTGCGCGATCTGCCCAAGAGTAAGCTCGGCGTGGATATCGAGGCGGGCTTTGAGCCGGTCTATCTGCCCGTGAAGGGCCGCGAGGACGTCATCAGCGATCTGAAGAAGAAGTCCAAGAGCGCAAACGTTGTCTATCTCGCAACCGACCCTGACCGCGAGGGCGAGGCCATTTCGTGGCATCTGAAGGAGCTGCTGGAGCTGCCGGATGAGAAAGCGCGCCGCGTGACGTTCAATGAGATCACGAAGGGCGTCGTCACCAAGAGCATCCAGAATCCGCGCGATATTGATCAGGATCTGGTGGATGCGCAGCAGGCGCGCCGCATCCTTGACCGCATCGTGGGCTATAAGCTCAGCCCGCTGCTCTGGAAGAAGATCAAGCCTGGTCTCTCTGCCGGACGCGTGCAGAGCGTCGCCACCCGCATCGTGGTGGATCGTGAGCGCGAGATTCGCGACTTCAAGCCCGAGGAATACTGGCTGCTCGACGCCGAGCTCTCCTGCGGTCCCAAGCCGGACGATCATTTCACCGCCCGCTATTACGGCACGGACGGCAAGAAGCGCACGCTCAAGAGCGAAGCGG
>JBGUHV010000023.1:0-11102 GCA_045112425.1 Oscillospiraceae bacterium | reverse complement strand
TGCATTCTTACCCGCTTTGCTGTAGAATAGAAATTGACAAATCACAACAACTGTTGAGGAGGCGAGACGCATGTCGGAGCAGTTGGGAGAAAAAGAACTCTTTTTGCAGGAGATGGTTCGCAAAATCGCCACCGGCGCGCTGGAGAGCGGCACGAAGCTGCCGACGGAGAGCGAGCTCGCCGCGGAATACGGCATCGCAAAGACGAACATCCATCTGGGCATCAAGGAGCTGGAGCGCCTCGGCTTCGTGACGGTCGTGCCGCGCCACGCGGTCTACATTGCGGATATGCGCCAGAGCCTCACGCTCGACGGCGTGAACGCCACGTTCCGTTATGTGGAGGGGCTGCCGAACCGCGCCGTGGCGGAATCGCTGCTGGAGCTGCGCGAGATGATGGCCTTCGGCGTCATGCGCTGGATGGCCCGCCACCCCGACCGCGCGCACATGGAGCGCCTGGGCGAATGCTGCGCCGCGCTCGAGCAGGCCGCCGCCTCCGGCGAGAGCGGGGCCGTCTATCCCCCGCTGCTGGATTTCATGAAGGCCTTCTATCAGGAGTCCGGAAACGGGATCTTCCCGCTGCTCATCCGCTCGTTTTCCGACACGATGATGAAGTCGGTGGATTACATGGCGCGGTTTGCCGACCCCGTGGAGATGGCGGCGGTATACCGCTCCGTGCTGCAGCATGTGGACGCGGGCGACGTGTTCGCGGCCATGGACGTCTGGGCGGCATGGAACACAAGACTGTCGGTGTTCCTTCTGGAAGCGAATTTTCCAATCTAAAAGAGAGCCTGCTGTGCAGGCTCTCTTTTAATATACTCGTGTTTATCGCACGGGCAAATGAATTCAAATCCGTTTTTCCGGCGACATGTGCGGCGGAAAAACTCCCTTGGGCGGGCGTGACGCCCGCCCCTCGCGCCGACCAAGCGGAACAACGTTCCGCGCGATAAGCGCGAGTCCTAAAAAAGAGCCGCTACGCGGCTCTTTTTTAAGATGCGAGATAGCGGGTCATGATGGCCGCGATCTGTGCTCTGGTTGCGGTGCCGTTCGGGAGGAGGGCGCCGGTGTCGGTGCCCTGCAGGAGACCCCTGGCGACGCACCACTGCATGGCGTCCGTTGCCCAGTCGGGCACGGCGGATGCATCCGCAAAGGAGAGCGCGGCGCGCGCCGTGGTGTCGGCGCCCTTATACTGCGCATAGCGCATCAGAATCACGGCGGCCTGCGCGCGGGTCAGCGTGTCCTCCGGGCCGAAGGTGCTCTCGTCATATCCGAGCACGACGCCGGTGCTCTTCGCCCACGCCACGGCGGAGGCGTACCATGCGTCCGCCGCCACGTCCGAGAAGCTGCCGCCCGAGACGGCGGGTCTGCCCTCGAGGTTATAGAGAATCTGCACCATCTGGGCGCGGGTCAGGTTCGTGTCCGGGGAGAAAACAGTCTGCGACATGCCGGTCATGACGCCGTTTTCATAGACATAGCGCACCGCGTCATAGTACCAGGCGTTCGCCGCCACGTCCGCGAACGGGAGTCCGGCGCCGGTCTGGCCGCCCGGCTGCTGACCGCCCTGCTCGGGCGGGGTCTGGCCGCCCTGCTCCGGAGGCGTCTGACCGCCGGGGAAGCCCGGCTGCTGACCGCCCTGTCCGCCGGGCATCTGTCCGCCCGGCTGCTGTCCGCCGGGCATCTGGCCGCCCTGTCCGCTGCCGGAGACGGCGGCGGCGGTGGCGGCCTGCGCGCCGTTTACATAGAGCGTATAGCTCGCTCCCGCCGTGAGCGCGCCCGCCGCGAAGACGACGTGATTTGCGTTTTTGGCCGCCACGGCGCTGTAGACGGTGTTGCCGCTCGCGTCGCGGATCTCGATGCTGCTGCCCTGCCGGATATTCACGCTGCTGCCCTGCCAGGCAGAGCCGCCCCAGCCGCCGAAGCCGCCCATGCCGCCCTGGCCGAAGGCGACGTACACGCCGGAGGTCGGCGTCTGCGCCATGCCGGACATGCCGACGGCGAGGAGCGTGCCGCCGTTGGCACAGCAGCTGCCGTCAAAGTCGAGGGCGGAGTTGCCGCTGTCGGCTGAGCCGAAGACCTCGACGGTGCCGCCGTTCAGATACACGTCGCCGCCGCGGTTGTTCTGGCTGTCGCCGCCGGCGTCGAGCCCGTCGCCGCCCGCGTTCACATACCAGCTGCCGCCGTTTACATAGATCGCAATTTCGCTCACGGCGGCGTCGGTCGCGGCGTTAACGCCGTCGTCCGACGCGGTGATCGTGCCGCTGCCGGAATTGAGATAGACGCGCGCGCCCTCGAAGCCCTCATAGCAGTTCTTCACGGTGATGCTCGGGCCGGTGAGGCTGCCCTCCGCGCCGATGACGAGGTCATACTCGGTGTGCAGCGCATCATCGCCGGCGGTGATGGTGATCGTGCCGCCCGTGACGGTGAGATTCCCTTCGGCGTGGATCGCGTCGTCGCCGGTGTTCAGGGTGATCGTGCCGCCGGAGATCGTGACGGTGCCGGCGGAGTCGGCGTCGTCCTCGTCGGGCTCGGATTTGATACCGTCGTTCTCGGCGGTGATGTTCAGCGTGCCGCTTTTGATCTCCACGGAGCCGTCGGAGGCGAGGCCGGTGTTCGCGGCGGTGAGATTGAGCGTCATATCGCCGTCGACAACAATGGCCGTGGTGCTGCCGCCCTTGATCGCGTTCTTGCAGAGCGAACCGTCGGCGTTGAGCGTGCCGGTGCCGGTGATGGTGAGGCTCGCGCCGGCCTTGGCCTTGATCGCCGCGCCCTCAAAGGCGTCGGCCACGGCCTCGTCGGCGCTGTCCTCATTGGCGGGATCCTCCGCGTCGGTGAGCGTGTTCGTGCCGGTGACGACGAGGGTGACCGCCGTCTCCTTGTTGCAGCTGAGGGGCGCGGAGGCCGTGCTGCGGAGCGTGAGATCGCTGAGAATGAGCGTCACGCCCGCGGTGCCCTTCTTGACGGTGATCGTGCCGTCGGAGCAGCTGCCGGTGACGGTGTAGGTGCCGGCGGCGTTGATTGTGAGGTCGGTGCCGCTGATTTTATAGCCCTCAGCGGATGTGTCCGACGCGGTGACGCCGGCGTCCGTGAACGTGAAGGTCACGCCGGACGCCGTGTCCGCCGCGGCGGCGGTGCCGGCGAAGAGCCCGACGAGCAGCGCAAGCACGAGCGCCGCCGCCGGGAGCGCGTGCCGGAGCCGGTTTCTGATGGTCATGGTGAAAACCTCCCTTGTTTGGTGTTTACGGCGCCATCATAACCGCCGTACCTTAGCGCGACCTTAAACCCTCCCAACTTTTGTTTCGGAAGGAAAGCGCGGCGGCGTGGCACGATTCACATTTTTTGGCGCAGTCCGGGCGCTGTGAAAATCATTTGTAGGATAAAAAACACCCTGTTTATCTGTTGACAAGTTTTCAACAAGGTCTTATAATGTTTGTATAATTGTGATAGGTATCATCAATTATGTGTTGAATTATTTAGAAAAAAGATAAAAATCTGTGGGACTACAGCAGATCCGGAAGGGGGAGCAAATTCAATCCATGACCTATCGCTCCGCGCGGTGCGCGGAGACCGCACTCGCACGATTAAATGAAGGAGGGAACCGAATCTTATGCGAGATTTGAAGCATCTGATCTACTTTGAAAACCTGCTGCAGACGGCCAACAACGAGCTCATCGAGAAGGCCAAGAAAAAGGGCGGCATCGCGGTGGCCTACACCTGCGAGAACGTGCCGGAGCCCCTGCTGAACCTGGGCAAGTGCTTCTCGATCCGTCTGTCTGCGCCGCAGACCGGCTCGATGGACATCGCGTCGTTCTACATGACGAACCTGCTCTGCGAGCCCAGCCGCGCCCTGCTTGAGCGCGCCATTGAGGGCGGCTTCAACTTTGCCGACTGCGTCATCACGCCCGACGGCTGCACGATGATGAACCGTGCGGTGGAGAACATGGAGCTTCTGAAAACGATGGGCCATGACAACCCGAACTTCTTCCATGAGTACATGGAGATCGCCTTCAAGAACACGCCTTCTGACGTGGATCTCTCCGTGCTGCAGTGTACAAACCATATCCTTACGCCTCTGAAAGAAAAGTACGGCGTTGACGTCTCCGACAAGGCCATCCGCAAGGCCGTGGAGAAGCACAACAAGATGGTCCGCGTCATCCGCGAGATCGGCGAATATCGCAAGGGCGACAAGCCGCGCATCACAGGCTATGAGTTCCACATCCTGTGTCTTGCCACCTACGTCTGCCCGACGGACGAGATCATGAAGAAGCTCGAGGAGACGCTCGAGGAGCTCAAGACCCGCGAGCCCGACGCGAAGAACCCCTGGCGCTGCAAGGTGCTGCTGGTCGGTTCCGAGGTCGACGACTCCGGTCTCGTCAAGCTCATCGAGGAGCAGGGCGCGCACGTCGCGTGCGACCGCTTCTGCTTCGGCTCCTACCCCGGCCGCACCGAGATCGTCCTCAACGACGAGGAGGACGTCCTCACGCAGGTCTGCCGCCACTACATCCAGAACTGCCAGTGCCCGCGCATGATGAGCATGGACAAGGTCTATGGCCGCAAGCAGTACGTCGCCGATCTCGCGAAGGAATACGGCGTCGACGGCATCATCTATCAGCAGGTCAAGTTCTGCGATCCGTGGGCTTACGAGCGCGTGCTCGGCAGCCACATGCTGCAGGAGGACTATGGCTATCCCGTTCTGAGCGTCGACCGTCCTTACAACATCGCTTCCTCCTCCGGCCAGATGCGCACCCGCGTGCAGGCATTCGTGGAGAGCATTGAGATCAAGAACATTCAGAAAGGTGGGAAGTAAGCATGGGCACGATGAAGACCGTTGAAAAGATCGTCAACCCCAGAGAGCGCGTCGGCGAAAAGTCTCCGGGCAAGATCTATACCGATAAGCTGAAGGTCCGCAGCCGCCGCGAGTGGCGCGGTCTGAAAGACACCCTCTTTGATTACAGCCGCTGGTGCTACCTGATGTTCGGCGTTCTGGGCAAGTTCATCCTGAACCCGCGCAACGTCAAGGGCTTCCTGCGCTACCGCTGGATGATGAGCTACCTCTTCGTGCCGCACGGCATGGATAAGTTCACCGTCGGTCTGCGCGACGAGGCGCTGCGCATCACCCACTACGCAATGAACCTCGTCATTGCGGACGTGACGCAGGCCATCGCCAACTGCTTCCGCGGCGACCGCCGCGTCGGCAACGACGTCGCTTACTCCAACAAGTGCATCATCACCGACGAGAACTCCATGGTCACCTTTGTCATGGGCTTCGACCGCGACAAGATGCACACCATCCTCCGCGAGGTGCCCGCGATGTTCGCCTCGAACATCTTCCACCAGTTCAACGTCATGCACTACCTCGACGTCGCCCAGCAGAACGGCATCGCCGGCGACGTCTGCCCCATGCCCGAGGCCGAGGCCGGCATCTCCATGGAGGACGATTTCTGCGTCCTCGGCTGCTGCGCCGTGCAGAACAACACCACCTGCGACGGCTCCCTCATGGGCAACGGCCTGATTGCCAAGCGTCTGGAGCGTCAGTACGGCATCCCGACCTTCCAGCTCGCCACCCCGCTGCGCCATCAGGAGCCCGACGTTCTGGACTACGCCGCCGAGCAGATCAAGCAGGCCATCGCCTTCATCGAGGAGCACACCGGCGAGAAGTGGGACTGGAAGGTCTACTTTGAGAGCGCCAGACGTGTCAACGTCGCCACCCAGTGCCGCAATGCCCAGCTCGAGATCAACTCCTCCCCGTATCCGCAGTTCTTCGGCGCGGTCTTCTCCCTCTATAACGACACGAACTACATGGGCAACTCCGGCCGTGACCCGCTGTTTGAGGCCATGGACAAGAAGCTCCTGGCGCTCGCCGAGAAGGGCTACAAGGAGAAGAGAATGTACGCCAAGGAGTACCGTCACCGCGCGGTCGTCTGGGGCGTGCAGCCGCAGTACGTCATCGACATGCTCTACTGGCTGCTCCAGTGCTGGGGCATCGTGCCGCTGACCGACATGCTCTCCATGATCTACACCGGCACCATCGCGGAGACCGATACGCCCGAGAACCGCGAGCAGGCCTACCGCGACATGGCCAAGCTGAACATGGAGATGATCATGCGCAACCACACCCACGGCGGCTACGACGTGCTCATCAACGACCTCTGGCGCACCTGCGAGAAGATGAACGCCGACATCGCGATGATGTGGGAGCACATGAGCTGCAAGGCGCTCGTCGGCATGCACGGCATGTTCGAGGAGATGGGCCGCGAGCTCGGCATCCACGTCATGTGGGTCTGCCACGACCTCTGCGATCCGCGCGTCTACACCCGCAACGCCATCCGCGGTCAGGTCAACGCCTATATGCGCACCGTCATGCGTGAGGAGCCGCTGGATCCGTCCCTCGAGAACCTCCCGGACGACGAAGCGTATTAAGGAAGGAGAAAAACAACATGAAGAAGCTTGCGAAAGTTCCTCTGTACGTCCTCGGCGCCGGCGCGGCTGCCTTTGTGGGCACCTTCACCATGTACATGTTCAACCTGGACATGAAGCTGATGACCGTGATCGAGCCGCTGCTCGCAAAGTGGTACGACAGCAGAGAGCACGATTTCTATCTCTAAAAACATTCAAAAAAAGAGCCCGGCTGTGCCGGGCTCTTTTTTTGCGTAGTCGAGCTGATCGCGCGGGCGCTTCGTGAAGCGCCCCTACACCCATGTTTCACAATTGCGTATGCGCCGAACATCGCGCGGGTTTCCGGTCTGGCATGCAAGGGTCGTCGAGGACGCCGACCCCTACAAACGAAGCGCGCCGAAAGAGAATCCGTAGGGGCGATTCACGAATCGCCCGCCGCTTATGCTGCGCAAAAAAGCCGCACAGTGTGCGGCTTTTTTCTTTGTCTTATTCGTCCTCGCAGTTGAGCATGATCTGCAAAATGACCTTATCGGTCTCGCGCATGCCCTCTCTGGCGAGGATGCCGATGTTGCGGATCGTGCCCTCGACGCCGCGGGTGACAATGCCGTCGCCGCCGCGGAAGCGTCTGCCCTTCTGGGCCATGGCGTAGCTCAAAAGTCCCGCCTCGACGGCCGCGGCGATCTTCGACGCGCAGGAGGGCTTGGCCCCGTCGCAGACGGTGCCGGAGATCATGCCCATCGCGGTCGTGACGGTCTCGGCGATGATCTCATACGGCTCACCGCGCAGATACGCGATGCCCGCCGCCGCGCCGATGCCGGCGCTGACCGCGCCGCAGAAGGCGGAGAGGCGGCCGATGCCGGTTTTCTGATGGATGGTCACGAGGTCGGACACGGCCACGGCGCGGATGAGCCGGTCGTGGTCATAGCCGAAGTGGTTTGCGTAGCGCACGACGGGCACGCTCGCCGTGATGCCCTGGTTGCCGGAGCCGGAGACGATGACGACCGGCATCTCGCAGCCGCTCATGCGGGCGTCGGACCCCGCGGCGGCCCAGGCGCGGGCCTCGGTGCGGATGTCCTGCGAGCCCTCGAGCAGCGTGCAGCCGACGGCCGCGCCCCAGTCGCCCGTGAGCCCCTCGGCGGCGATGGCGGTGTTGCACTCGATCTGGCGCATGACCAGCGGCTCAATCTCTTCGATCGGCACGACGTCCGCGAATTCGAGGATCTCCGCGAGATTCAGCACGCTCTTGTCCTGCAGGTTGTCCTCCGCGGAGGCCACGAGCGGATGGTCGAGCAGCACCTCGCCGTTTTTCTCGATATGGATGACGTTCGTGTGGTGGTTCGCAATGCGCACGACGGCGCTGTCCGCCCCGGCGTGACCGGTCAGGCGGATATCAAGCATGCAGGGCGTGTCGTCCATGCAGGCGACGGTGATCGGCGTCTCGCGGGAGTAGGTCTTGATCGCTCCCTGCTGCTCCTCGCTTACCTCGGAGATGACCTGCAGCTCCGCCTCGGGTCTGCCCGCGACGACGCCCGCCGCGATGGCCGGGCGGATGCCCTTGAGCCCGCCGGTGTTCGGCACGACGACGCTCTTGACGTTCTTGAGGATGTTGCCGCTGACCTCCGCCTCGATGCGCTCCGGCTCCGCGCAGAGCACCTCGCGCAGCTTCGCCGCGGCATAGGCAATGGCAATCGGCTCGGTACAGCCCGTGGCGAGCACGAGCTCTTCCTGCAGAATGGCCACATAGGCCGAAAGAATCTCCCGATTCATGGAGAGCCCTCCTTTTGTCTGTTTTTCCCTGTTTCTCATTATAAACTTCAAAAGAGCGTTTGGCAATCACATTTCCAGTTGAAACCGCGCGTCATTTTCGCTATAATGAAAGACACAAACCAAAATACAGGAGGGAGCCTTATGCCCACGAAAGAAATCTGGCTGGACCGCATGTATCAGAAGGGCCGCGCCAAGGCCGCCGCCGCCGTTTCCGCCAAGGTCGGCACAAAGATGACCAATCTGCTCGCCATCGGCCCGGATCTCGCCTATCTGCTCGTCCGTCTGATGCTGGACGGCGACGTTGCCGCGACGAGAAAGCTCGAGTTTACGTTCTCCACGGCGTATGTGTTCCTGCCGATCGACATCATCCCCGACAAGTTCCCCATCCTCGGCAAGATCGACGATGTGTACATGATCCTCTCCTCGGCTGCGAAGGTTCTGCGCACGACCGACCGCGAGGTGCTCATGCGCTACTGGCAGGGCGACCCCGACACGATGGACAAGGTGCGCAATTTCCTCATCAAGGTCGACCAGAAGCTCGGCTCCGGTCTCACCGGCAGCGTACTGCGGTATGTCGAAAAGGCCACCGCCGGCGCGGTGCCGGCGTAACAACCGCATATGAAAAATCCACCGACGTCTGTCGGTGGATTTTTTCTGTCATCCTGAGCGGAGCGAAGCGGAGTCGAAGGATCTTGGCAGAGCAGCCAGACAGAGGCTGATAGTTCTCCTTTACTGCCAAGCCAGGATCCTTCGACTGCGCGCTGACGCGCTCCGCTCAGGATGACACGTTTTTTCACTGCGGATCATATCAGCACTTGCCTTTCATCAATCCCTTCACCACATGCGCCGCGACGCTTTCCTTCTGCGGCTCGTAGGGCCTGCCGGAGAGGATCGTCTGCTCGACTTTGATGTCCTTCAGGCTCGCCTTCGGCACGGTATAGGGATTGTGCGAGAGAATGACCATGTCGGCGACCTTGCCGGTCTCGAGCGAGCCGCGCTCGCGCTCGTCGAAGCTGGTGTAATAGCCGTTATACGTGCACATGCGCAGCGCCTCGAACACCGTGAGCGCCTGCTCGGGCTCGGAGTGGTTCACGGCGTTGTGCACCCATAGCATCGGGTCGGGGTCGGTGCACGGCCCGTCGGAGCCCGCCGAGAGGGTGATGCCGTTTTTGACGAAGGTGCGCAGCGGATTGAGGTGCCGCGCGCGGTCGCCGAGGATCTCCTGCAGATAGGCGTCCGGCTCCTGCGGCCAGTTGATGAAGGCCGTCTGCACCGGGAGGAGAATGTTGTATTTTTTGCACAGGGCGATGCCCTCCGCCGTCGGGAGGCAGGCGTGGATGATCGCGTGGCGGTGATTGACGCGCGGATAGTCCTCCAGCGCCGCCGCGATCGCGCGCGTCGCCTGATCGAAGGCGGCGTCGCCGATGGCGTGCATCTCGATCTGCAGCCCGGCGCGGTTGGCCGCCTTGCAGAAGTTTGTGACCTTCTCGTCACTGTAATAGAGCACGCCGCTCTCATCGCTGTTCTGATACGGCGCGCGCAGCGCCGCGTCTTTCGAGCCGAAGCAGCCGTCGAGCGCCGCCTCAAAGCAGCCGCCGACGCGCGGGAGCTTTCTCCGGATCGCCTTTTTGGCGTTCAGCGTCTGCATATAGACGCGCATCTGCTGCCCGGTGCGAAGCCCTCTGGCGAAGATGCGCTCAAGATCGACGTCGAGATCGCCCGTGAAGCCGACGCCGCTCACGGAGTGGATCATGCCGATGCCGCGCTCTGCGAGATCGTCCGCGGCCTTCTGCATATTCTCCACGAGCTTCGGCAGGGAGATCGAGCCCGTCACATAGTCGCTCACGGCGAAAAACGCCTCCTGATTCATCTCGCCCGTGGCCGGATGGCAGCCGCGCAGCGGCTCCACCTTCTTGCGCACGAGGTCGAAGAGGACGGAGTTCACGACGCAGGCGTGGCCGTCGTACTTCACGAGAAAGAGCGGGCGGTCGGGGCAGACGGAATCAAGCTGGGCGCGGGAGACGAGCCTGCCCTCCGCCACGGAGTAGGGCGAGGCGCCGAAGGCGATGACGAGCTTGTCCTTCGTCGTGGGAAGAAAGCGGCGCAGCATGTCGAGAATCTCCTCATTGCTCCGCGCCTCCATCACGTTCAGCCCCGCGTGAAACGTGGCATAGGACGCAAAGTGGATGTGGCTGTCCACGAACGAGGGGATCAGCACCCGATTGCCGAGGACAATCTCCTCGGCCTTTTTGTTGAAGCGAAACTGCCGCGGATGCAGGTCGCCCACATAGACGATGCGCCCCTTGTCCTCGACGAGGGTGTTTGCAATCGTGTTCCGGCCGTCCAGCGTGAGGATCGTGCCGCGATAAATCTTCATTCGGCTGCCTCCTGTTCGGCTCGGAGCTTCGCCTTGAGCTCCTCAAAGCAGTGGTTGAGAAAGTCGCGCTCGCGCTCATCCTGCAGCGGGGCAAGCCCCTTGCCGCCGCCCTCCATGTCCACCACGCGGCAGGCGCTCAGCTGATCAAGCCCCTCCATCTGGAAGACCACATAGGTCTGGCCGGTCAGCTCCCAGTCATAGGTGAACAGCACCTGACACTGCCGCATCACGCCGTCCACGCCGGGGATCGTAAAGACGCCGTTTTCAAACAAATCCATGGGTCAGCCCTCCCTGTTAAAGTCGGTTGGTTGTATTCTATCATAAGTTCCGGCGTTTGAACACCGTCCGGTGAAAAATGCTTTTCCCGGCACTCGGCTCCCCCCTCTGGGGGAGCTGGCGGCGAAGCCGACTGAGGGGGTACCCCCCCACCGGCCTCGCTGCACTCGTCCACCTCCCCCAGAGGGGGAGGCAAGCGGGGCGGCGCGTCATCTCGCGCAGAGCCAGTCCTCCTGCGATTCGCTGCGAAACGCGTTCAGCGCTGCCGCGAAAGCGGGGTCGATCTCCGAGAGC
>JBGUHV010000022.1:0-23652 GCA_045112425.1 Oscillospiraceae bacterium | reverse complement strand
CACCTTGGTGGCGTGGAAGGAGAACATGGAGGCGTCGCCGAAGTTCGCGGCGCTGACGCCGTTTTTCTTCACGCCGAAGGCGTGCGCGGCGTCGTAGATCACCTTGAGGCCGTGCTTTTTCGCGATTGCCTCGATCGCGTCCGTGTCGCAGAGCGTGCCGTAGACGTGCACGGGGATGATCGCGGAGGTCTCGGGCGTAATGAGCGCTTCGATCTTCGCCGGATCCATCGTATAAGTTACGGGGTCAATGTCGCAGAAGACGGGCTTCAGGCCGTTGCGCGTGATCGCGTTCGTCGTGGAGACGAAGGTGAAGGGCGTCGTGATCACTTCGCCCGTGAGCCCCATGGCGGCGATGACCGTCTCGAGCGCGAGGTGACCGTTCGTAAACAGGGTCACCTGCTCCGCACCGAGATAGTCCTTCAGCGCAGCCTCGAGCTGCTGATGCTTCGCCCCCTGATTCGTCAGCCAGTGGCTTTCCCAGAGGGATTTGAGTTCCTCGCAGTATTCCTCGTAGGGAGGAAGGGAAGATTTTGTGACGTTGATGTTCATGATTCTCTCTTTCCTTTGAATAGTCTTAGAGATCGCTACTGTCAATCAGGCAAATTGCAGCATCTACATCAAATACCGGAATTCCCAATCGCGTTTTAACGTCCATTCTCTCAGGGAAATAGTTATCAATCAAGATAGCCCGCCCCGGTTTGATATAATCTGCTTTTTTGCATTTGGGTTCAAGAAGAATAATCTCATGAAACATTTCTTCGGAAAGATGATACTTCGATAGTGATTCTTTAAGATCCCCGATATGCTTTGTGAGTAGTACTACTTGTCGCCCTTTGTTGATGGATTGGTATATTATTTTGATAATTGTTGTATTCACTTTATCGTCGATTATTAAAGTATCATCGTAATCTACATACAATGTATCATATTCATAATCCAAGAAAAATGAGGTTTCAATTCCACGGTCTAATACCATCTGAACGTCATTTAGCAAAACTTGTACTGGAAATCCCATAAAATCAAACAGTGACAATGCAGGAAAATTGACCCCCAACTGCATATAATACAGCATAGTGCCTGCCATTCTCACAGAAAACTCAAGCATTTTCCATTTCCCATGTATATCTTTTTTTATCTGGAAATACCATCCTCCCCGGAAACGAAGCCGATGGTTAATATCTTCCGCAATGGTCTTTATTTCATCTGAGGGTTCAACCCTTCTGGATCGATAAGAAATGCCATTTGTAACACGTTCTCTAGTTCTTGCTCCAAAAAACAGCAGCTCTCCATCCCTATTTGTAAAGCAGTCAACCGTCAATTCTTCACCTGGCAGGTATTCAGAAATGACATATTTATTTTGGTCTTCCAGTATTTCTTTAAGTTGGTCTGAATCATGTATTAGTTTCGAGCCCTTGCCCCCCGCCCCTACTCTTGGCTTCACAAAGACTGGGTACATCAAATCTTCAGGAGAGGAATAAATTGTAGGACAATAATCCGCATCGCTAATTGATTGATACATTTTTGCTTTGTCTTCAGCAATCACAGCAGTTTCGAGCGGAGAACTAATAACCGTTGCATTTATTCCATCCTGTTTTTCCAACAGAGCTCTCACAATAACATCATGTGTAGGAATAATGAATTTGATATTCCATTCTGCGACCAGTCTATTCAACGCCCCTATAAAATCTGTATTATTGATATATAGCTCCTCACTCACTCTAAGTCTATCTTTGGGATAGATTGCTCTAGCATAATCGTCTTTTCCAGATGCACCGAACACGCGAAAATGAAGATTTTTGTTTAGCGCCTTATATGCGTTGATTGCGTTTTCAGATCCAGCAGGAAAAATTAAGACATTTACTTTCTCCATTTACTTTACACTTCCGATTAAAATTATTATTTAATACAATGTTCCATTTTTATCAGCCAGTTTTTCAGATTGCTGACAAAGTTTCACATCTAAGCTTTTGCTTCGTATCCTTGATGATAGTCGATGCTGATATCCAGCAATTCCGAAACAATATGTAGCATATCTTCACTGCCATATCTCTGATCGCAGGGCAACGGAAGAACATTCGATGCATAGTCCTGCTCGAGTTTGTTTCCCTGTTCCAATACGTTAGGCCAGAGAGTCGGAACAAAAATTCCCTTCTGTGCCAGTTTCTTCTTTAACTGAAGTCCATTTTCACAATAAAACGGATACATATAAGGGCCCATCGGAGAAGAAAGCCTCAGAGGGTTTAATGTTCCTAATGCATCATTCAAAACCCGATAGTTTCCTTCGCGCTGTCTCCGGATCTGATCATAATCGATTGCCCGAAGTAAATTATGCGTCAGTTCCGACATGGTCATCAGATCTGAATTCAAGAATGCGTGGTCGTTCTGCTTGAAGTCCTCATAAAACTCGCCTGCAGTCGTGCTCTCAAACCTTCCGAGCAGATGCCGAAACCGATCAGCAGACTTGTCCTGCGTCAAAGGATTCAGAAGGCGCGCGTTTGTGACAGCATAGCCTCCGTCCGGCACACCGAAAAACTTCCTGCAGGAATATACCGTATCCACGCCTGGAAGCGGTCTTTGGAAAAATGCCTGCACATGATCAAAAATCACGTTCCGGAAACGATCGGCAAGCTGCTTCTCCTGCTCCGGGGAAATCAGGCCGAAGTAATTAACAATATAAAGGTATTCGTCTTTTTCCAGTTCTTTTCCAAACACCGGGAGGAATCCGGCGTCAATATGATATTCTCCGAACTCGATTCCTCGCCGTATGAGCATTTTTCGAACCGAATCACAGAGATAATACGGAATCCAGACTTTCCTGACGGTTCTGGCCAAAAGGATATAGAGCAATGCATTTCTGGCGTTGTTTACCGCAATGGCTTCCGAATAGAATTCTTCGCCGCAGAAATGCTCCAGCTCCAGATATCCGCCGATCTCTTTCATAGTTATTTATTCCTTTTCTTTCAGCAGCACTTTGCACCATTGCTCTGAATGATCCATCATTTCCAGCATCTGCTCCATGGAATCAAACTGCATCAGCAGACAGCCCAGAGCCGTATTGGCGCCGGTAAATGCGCGGACTTCTTCGCCGGGCTGCTTCAGACTGAACTCCTCAACGATGTGTTTGCTCCGCACTTCGTCCGAAATTGCGATCCGGTCAAGAACGCCGCTGCCCGCAGAGTGCACGGCGAAATAGGAGGCAAAACCGTTCACCTCGGTTTTCGCCGGCGGCTGAACCTGCTCCCCCATGGCCATCCTGACAGAATACTCCACAAGATTGACGCCCGTGAGATGCTGAATGACCTGCGGGATATAATTGCCGCCGTCGCGCGGGGCGATCTCCATCAGATACACATTCATATCCTTGTCCACGCGAATATCAAAATTATAAGTAGAGCTGCCCATGTGCAAGAGAGTCAGCAAGCGCTGAATCTCATCGTGTATCTTCTGATGAATCTCATCGGGAAGATAATACGGAAAGCTCGCAGCAATGGGCACATAGGGATTTACGCCCGAGGGATCAAAGTGATCGTTGCCGAAGCAGCGGAACACCAGCTTTCCGTCGATGGAAAGGCCGTCGCCGGCGATCTGATAGCCGAACTTTTCGACGAACTCCTCCACGATGATCCGCTGTCCGCGCGAGAACTGCATGGCATATGCCAAGCGTTCCTCCGCCTCCGAAAGCGCATCAATCCTTCCCACGCCCTTGCTGCCGGAAGAATCCACCGGCTTTACGATGACCGGAAAGCGAAACGCTCCTCGCTGCAGTGCAGCAAACGCATCTTCGACCGTGGAATATCCGTCTGCCTTTGGCGTGCAGAAGCCGTTTTCCGCCAGAAAGGCACGGAAAAGATCCTTGTTCGAAAGGATTTCCACCGATTTGTACGGACTGCCGGGCAGGCCCAGTTCTTCTGCCACATACGCCGCCGTCGGCGCCGCCGGATCAGAGGCGTAGGCGAGAACGCCGTCGATGTTCTCTTGTTTTGCGACCGCAAGAACTGCATCCTTATCCGTTGTGCTGACAAGATAGAACTTGTCAGCATGGTACTGACCGGGATTGTCCGTCAGATAATCGCACAGGACAGTACGATATCCAAGTTTTTTTGCGGTTTCAATGGCGACGATCTGCTGCGCAGAGCCGCCGAGTAGGAGAAGTTTTTTCACTTTCATGGCTTTTCCTTTTGTCAAGCGCAATTAACATACATTCGCTATATGTTTTTTTGAAGCAAGGTTATCAATCCTGATGTACTTTACTCATTGTTTGAAGTTCCTTTTTTTAGCAATCTACGCCGCTTTTTATTGCGGTGCATTTGAATCAAGTCTTGATTAGCAGATGTTTTTCTGCCAAAGGTACTCAACAACCGATAAATTTTCGCCCCTGCCTCCGTGAAAAAATAATATGACGCAATGCTTCTCAGTCGAAAGCGTTCTTTAATGTCGATATTCTTTAGATATGAGCGTAACGGAAAACTGTACTCTTCTGGCTTTGACTGGAAAAAGAATTCCTTTGCGTTCATTAATTTCATGGCTTCTTTCCAGTATGGATCCGGTAATCCCAAAAGCATCCCAAGAGTCCGTCTGTATTTCATGATCATTTTAGCAGTTGTAGCTTGTGTTGCGCGTCCATATTCTGCGCGTTCTTGCAGATAGGCCTCTTTGAGCATCATCGTGTTGTATGCCCGTACCATCCCCGTATTGAAGCGCAGCAAACGTCGCTTCTCCATTGCACCATTCGATAATGCCATCGACTCAGAATTATCATGCCTGCGGTAGTGATATAATGGGCGGCCTGCGCAGGAATAAGTTTCCATTCCTTTATCAAAGCATTCCTCCATGAAGAGGCTGTCTCCGCCCCAGATATCTGTCAGTGGGATCCCCCAATACTCCCGGGCAAGATCAATTCTTTTTGTACGCGGCGAAATTTGATTCGAATCCAGAAAATCTTTTTTTATGATACTAGACCATACGTAAATCTGTTGTACACTGGGGCCTTCATTGCACTTAAGACGCCCCTGATACATCATTTCCTGTTCTTCTTGCGTAAACTCATAGAAAAACTCATAACAAGGAAAAGCAATTCGGTCATATTCGCTGTTTTCTTTGGCAACGCCAGCCAGTTCTTTTATCGCATTAGGTGCAACAATGTCATCATGGTCAACAAACCAGATGTAGTCTCCCTGCGCCTGCTGAAATCCAACTGTGCGCCCACCATATCCGACATGCTTTCTGAAAATCAATCGAATATTTGAATGCTTCTCCGCATAATTCCGAAGGATTTCCGGCGTCCGATCCGTCGATCCGTCGTCCACGCAGATGATCTCATAGTCATCCTTCGGATAGTCCTGATCCAGGCAGGAATCGAGGCATTCATTCAGGTATTTTTCGTCATTGTAAATAGGAATGATAATACTCAAAAACATCAGTAAAACCCTCAATCTCTGAAATTTAATGGTATTTATGGATCCAGCGCCTTCAAAATCGCGTTAGCGATATATTCAGGCGTACAGTCGGCAAATTCGTGCTCGATATATGCTCTGTCAACTGTTTTTCCGATGCTCTCTTCGCAGAATCGGATGAATGTCGCAGCCGCGGCGTCCAGATTCTTTTCTTCTTCAAACAGATTCAGCGCCAGCGGATAGCGCTTGGTATAGTAAAGCGTCGGGCAGTCGGCGAACTTATAGAAATTCACCATTGGCTTGCCGGTGTTGATGTATTCCAGCGTTTTGGACGGCATGTGCACCGGCACGCTGTTGCCGATGTTGATGAGCACATCCGCGTCCGCCATGGCCTGCAGGGCAACATCGTAGGGCTGATTCGGGAACGTAATCAGCTCCGCTTTCGTCTGCGTCGGGAAGCGCTTTTGGAGGAGTGTGCACTCCTTACCCATGAAGGTGACTTCAAAGCGCTCGTCCAGACGGGAGACGATGTCAAGGAAGTATTTTGGGGAGCGGATGCCCGAATAGAGCCAGCCGCAGAAGAGCAGGCGAATCTTGCCGTCCGGCCTGCGGCCGCTGGCCGATGAATTCGGCACAATCATCGGGAATCCGACTGCCTCCGTTCTCTCGGGAAGCGGCAACGCATGCTCCTTGAGCGCATTTAATATGAAAGGGGTGGTAATCAAGGCGCTCTGATTTTTCAGAATCTTCGGCAGCATACGATTTCGGAATGCTGTCCCTTTTCTTTCGCTGACAGATTCCGGCGGATCCATAATGTACAGCAGCTTTTTCCCTCCATAAAGCTGCGATGCGCAACACGCCATCACGAAGGGCTCTGAAGTGGAAATCACAGCATCAAACGCGTTGTTTCGGCATACGCTCTTCAGCTCTCTCTGAATCAGTTGCATCTGAATTGCATCAGAAAACCCGTCCGGATCAATCACTCTGGAAACTGCAGGATACAGCAGATTTCGTTTCCAGTCTTGTTTTTTGTCAGTCACCCAGTGCACAGGAACACCAAAGCGCTCTGTCGGCAGCTTGTCCTTGCTCTGATTGAAAGCCGCAGAGAACAGATGCACCTCATGATGCGCTTCTAGAAAACGCGGTATCAGCTTCCCTATTAAATTTGCATTGTTTCCCGGAAGCGGATACAGCGGTCCGGTCATGATTAACAGTTTCATTGTCAGTTCTGAGTCAGCCATTCTGCCACCGGCTGCATGGTGATGCTCATATCACAGCGGCTTTTTGCATAGGTTCGGATTTCATCTGCAATTATGGCAGGCTCCCTGCCGTCATAAATCCTGTGATACGAATCAATCACAGTTTGCATATCGATTGCATCTTCTCCGTCCGGAACAAGGATCAAATACTTGTAGTCCTCCGGCAGATAATCGACCGGGCAGGCTGTCAGAATTGGGATACCGTATGCGCCGTATTCGCGGGATTTCAGCGTGCTGCTGATCTTGGAATCGCGGCGGTGGCCGGCAAGAATGTCAACACCCAGCGTCGCTTTCTGGTAAATGGGGCCAAGCGCGTTCGCAGGGAGTCTGCCGTAGAACACAACATGCTCCTGCAGGCCGAACCGCTCCACCATTTCGCGGTGCGCCGGCAGCACATTGCCGACCATATGGAACACGATGTTTTCCTTGCCGCCGTTCTGATAATATTCATGCATTCCCGCAATCAAGCGGTCATAGCCATGCCACGGCGCAGTGGCGGAGACGGAAACCAGATGAATCGTTCCGTCCGGGATTCGCTCCGGCAGCTGCACGGCGGAAAAATCATAGCCGTTCATGACGCAGATGCAGGGAACGCCCCAGATCTCGTTCTGACCGTAAAAGGTCACAATGCGATCCATATACTTCGCCGCACGCTGCCGGTTGATGCGCTCCTTCAGGTCGAAGGACAGACGGGAGAGCGAGCGCTTCGTCTCGTTGTCATATGGGTAGGTCGGAACCTCGTAGATGATTTTCATGCCGGGATTCCGGCGGCGGATCGCCCTCATATAGCGCACAAAGGAGGCGTCATGATAGACCTGACGAATATAGAGGAAATCCGCGCCGTCGAACTCTCCCCGGTATTGCCACTTTCGCCACGCGGCCGTAAACGGCAGCCTGCGGGCAAGCTTCTCCCTCCTGCTCCCGGTGTATTCCACCGGCGGCAGAATCACGAGCTCGCAGTCCACGTATTGGCTCAGCGCTTTGTGCTGTGCGCGTACCTTGCGCTCCACGCCGGACTCCGGCCCGGCCACGCCCGGCTCGACCGGGGCGAACAAATAGTAACCTTTCAAAGAATCACCTTTAATCTCTGAAATAAAGATCGCGCGTATAGACCTTGTCCAGCACATCCTCCAGATCCGCATTGTAGCGGTTGGCAATGATGACGCTGCAGGTGCGCTTGAAATAGTCGATATCATGCGTCACTTCACTGCCGAAGAACGCCTCTTCGTCGAGCGTCGGCTCGTAGACCATGACCTTGACGCCCTTGGCCTTGATGCGCTTCATGACGCCCTGGATGGAGCTGGCGCGGAAATTGTCGCTGCCGGACTTCATCGTCAGGCGGTAGACGCCCACGACCACGTCGGCGGGGATCACGCCGTCGCCGTGGTAGCCCGCCTTTTCCAGCACGCGCTCGGCGATGAAATCCTTGCGGGTGCGGTTGGAGTTGACAATCGCCTCGATCAGATTTTCCGGCACGTCCTTGTAGTTGGCGAGCAGCTGCTTGGTGTCCTTGGGCAGGCAGTAGCCGCCGTACCCGAAGGAGGGGTTGTTGTAATGGCTGCCGATGCGCGGATCGAGACCGACGCCCTCGATGATGGACTTGGTGTCCAGACCGTGGATCTCGGCGTAGGTGTCCAGCTCATTGAAATAGCTCACGCGCAGTGCGAGATAGGTGTTGGCAAAGAGCTTGACCGCCTCTGCCTCCGTCGGCGCCATGATGAGCACCGGGATGTCCTCCTTGATCGCCGCCTCTGTGAGCAGAGCGGCAAACCGCTCCGCATCCGCACGCTGATGCGCCTGAGCGCCGACGATGATGCGGCTGGGATGGAGATTGTCATACAGCGCCTTGCCCTCGCGGAGAAATTCGGGGGAAAACAGAATGTTCAGCTGCGGATACTGCTTCTTGACGCCGAGCGTATAGCCCACCGGCACGGTGGATTTGATCACGATCAGCGCATTCGGATTGATCTCACAGAGCGTATTGAGAACATCCTCAATCGAGGAGGTGTCAAAAAAATTCAGCTTGGGGTCATAGTTCGTCGGCGTCGCAATGATAATCAGCTCCGCGTCGGAATAGGCCTCCTCGGCATCCGTGGTGGCGCGGAGATGCAGATCTCCCCTGCCGAGATATTCGGAGATATCTGCATCCACGATGGGGGATTTTCCGGCGTTGATCATCTCCGCTTTTTCCTTGCGAAGATTATATGTTTTTACTTCGTTGTGCTGTGCAAGCAGCACGGCGTTGGACAAACCGACGTAGCCCACGCCGGCAACGGCTATTTTCATAGGTTCCTCCTCTAGATGAAGATCATTTTAATCAGCAGCTCCGGTTCAACTTCGGGTGCATTGAAGTAGAAATAGAATGGAGTAAAGTTTGCGTCATCCGTGACAACATTCAAAAATCTCCAGATTGCGAACGCGCCGACAAACAATGGGCCAAATGCGCGTGCAGTTGCCTGCAGTGACGGCGACAGTCGAGACTTGACATTTTGCTGCTTTTCAAAGATCATCGGCATAAACAAAATGACAAACTGATAATAGTAGTCCGCAAGGCGCTCGAAAATATTGCCGTAGCTGGAGAACGTCTGCAAAACGATGGACATGCCCATCAGCTGCAGGAGCACATTGTAAACTTCATCGCCTTCTATACTTGCCGGCCGAAGCTGAAGGCCGGCAAACACGATGAAAATCATAATCAGGACTTTGTTGGCCAGGAAACGTGAGGACGCGACGGTTGAAATGCTTTCATCCTTTCCGTAGGAATTTTTCATGAAAGATACCACCTGCTCTCTGAACAGGAATACCAACAGAAGTAAGGCGACAAGAAAAAGGAGATAGTTCTTTCCGAATCGCATTTTCGAAATCCAATATGCCGGCAGGAATACCAGCGCCGGAAAATGAAACGATGATGCGAGGAGTACAAGAGCGACAAAGCGAACCGGTCTTCTCTCTATGATTGCATCAAATGCCCACATAATGATTGCCATGGCGGCGCTTTGCTTCAGAGCGCTGAACATTAACGTATAATACAAAAAGCCGAAGAAGCACAGGAAGCTCAGCACCGGGGAAACAGAATATTTTCGAATCAGGCGAAAGACAGAGGCCATTACGATTACTGCAAGAAGCATCACAAAGCTCTGATAGTCCGCGCCGGAAAGATCGTAAACAAACTTCATCAAAGAGTAGAACAGCCAGTTGTAGGTGCCAAATCTGCCGGCACTATAGTCTGCCCATTCTTTCCCTTCCAGATCTTCAAAAAAATGAAAATACCACAGTCTGTCTCCGCCAATGGAGTTTGCGTCCCGAAAGCCCAAGAGCAGGAACAGAAAGGCACAGACCAACAGGATATAAAAGGTACTTCCCTTCCGGTTGCCGTGGAAGAAAAAGGCCAGTCCAACCGTAAGGATAACAGCCCAATGATAAACGCTGATTCCAAGTATCATATGACAACACTCTCAAAAAAAGCTTCATTCTGCGCGACTTGTTTCTCTGTGGAAAATGCCGTACCGCGCGCAGCGGCTCTTTCTCTCATAGAATCGCGCAAACCGTGATTGGTGATCATCCGCTTCATTCCCTGATAGAAAGCCTCGTCATCATTTTCAACAACAAGACCGTACTCCGAGTCTCCCAGCAGCTCGCGCATGCCGGAGACGTCAGTCGTCACAATCGGCTTTCCGAGAATGATGCCCTCTGTCGCGAACGTGCTGTAGCCCTCATATACGGAGGAGCAGGCCAGCAGGTCCGCCTCCCGCATGAACGGATACGGATTCTCCATGAAGCCGGGCATCAAAACAGAATCCTCCAGGTGGTTTTCCTTCACATACTGTTCCAGCATGGGCCGTTCCGCGCCGTCGCCGAGAATCCAGAGGTCATGCTCCAAACCCTCATCCAAGATTTTTTTATGCGCCTGCAAAAGGCGCATATAATTTTTTTGTGGCGAAAAACGTCCGACGGAGAGCACGGTCAATCTGCGCTTGACGACGCCCGCCGGCAGCGGCAGCAGGGATTTTCCTCGAATTGCGGCGTCGTCCGTCACATTGTATAACACCGTCGACGGGAATCGGCTCTGAAACAGCTTGTCAAATTGTTTCTTCACACTTTGGGACACGCAGACAATCCGGTCGTACTTTGCGTACCACGGCGCCGACTTCGCAGCAAACGCCTGCGGATCCGCAACCTTTTTCGTGAGGTCGCAGTGAACCCAAGCCAGCTTTTTGGCCTTTCGGTTGGTGGATGCAGACATAATCTTCGTGGCGCCCATCTCGAGATAGGCGCACTCAATATCATAGTCACCCTTGATATGAAGCTGATAAGCCAGGCCGCTCTCCGCCTCGGCGCGGTAGCGAAGATGATTTGCCTTGCTCTCAGAATTATACATAGATTTGAAGCGAATTCCAGATACAAGGTATTTTGAGGCATCACAAGGCCAAACCGTCTGCACCGTGATATCAAACTTCGTTTGATCCATATGATTGACCAGGTCGCGCAGTACCTTTTCCGCGCCGCCGCCGGTCAATGTTTCAATAAAAAAAAGTATCTTAATCAATGACGATCCGCTCTTTCGTAAATCTCATAAAACTGCTTCATGACACCCGCAGTGTCAAAGCCCGCGCATCTGAGCAGTTCCGCGTACCTTTCGGGATCTTTTCGTTCAGCGTCGCAGACTGTATTGAGCCACATTTCCTGACGCTCCAACGGCAGCGGCTGAACCAGATCCGTCAGATAGACGTCCTTCGGCACTGCGTCAGACAGAATGCACGGCAGACCGTTTGCCTGCACTTCAATGATGGACAGCGGCATTCCCTCATAAAGCGAGGGAAACGCGAACACATCCATGGCGCTGAGATAGTCCGGCACGTTTCGCACATTGCCGGTCATGATCACGCTGTCTTCCAGATGCAGCTCCCGAATCAGCTGCTCGAGCATCCGGCGGTCTTCGCCCTCGCCCAGAAGCAGCAGCTTTGCGTTGGGCTTTCGCCGGAGGATTTCGGGCATCAGCCGAATCAAAAAGCTCTGGTTCTTGACCTCCATCAGATGACCGACGTGGCCGATGACAAACGCATCCTCCAGATGCAGCTCTGCGCGCATTTGCGCCCGAACGGAAGCGTCGAAGGCGAATTGCTGCGTGTCAATGCCGTTGAGAATCAATCTGCCGCGCTGCCGATAAGCCTTTTCACCAAAAAGCCGAATCCCGGCGGCTTCTCCGCAGGCGACCAAATCTGTGGCATTCTGAAGGATCATCTGCCGCATCGCCGTTTCATATGCCTGCTTTTTGATGCTGCTGCCGTTATCCAGCGCGGAATGCGCGTGCGCAATGCGCACCGGTACGCCGCACTGCTTCGCGGCCAGCATCGCCCAGCCGATGTTGAACATGGTGTGTGCATGCACAATATCGTAATGGTTCTCACGAATCAGCTGCTTCAAGGATGAAACATACTTCGGGTAGCTCGCCGACGGAGACGGCCAGTGAAACACTTTACATCCCCGCTCAGTTAGTTCCTGTTCATATTCACCTACCGCTTCGCCGAACACGATGTAATGCGTTTCGAATTCTCCCGGATCTGCGTAGTATCCCAGATCCCGGGCAACCCTTTCAGCTCCGCCGATCTTCAAGGCCGCAGCAATTTGTAAAACTCGTTTCATGATTCCCTCAATGTGTCAATTTCCACGCAATCGCGTCAATGACAGGCGTCAGGCGCAGACGCACCGGAAGTGTGATGAATGTGCAATAGCGTGTTTTGGGATACTTCATGTGCTTGCGATTGATTTCCGTACAGCGATTTCCAATGCGCCTATATCGTTCAATCCAGGAAACATGATCCTGATGCATCAATTTCGCGTCATGATAAATACTGCGGCAATCGCCGAAATTGACCGCTCTGCGGTACATATCCTTTTCTGTTTCCGGAATCGGCGCAGCCTGCAGTGCATCCCTGAAATACTCGCCAGTAGCTGCGAACTGTTCTTTCAAATTCTTCTGTCGGCCGCGTGTCAGGGAGTTTTCGTTTTCCGTGCACACGCAATACAGAAGGCGGTCAGAGATCGCATAGCTCCGGATATACATCGAGTACTTCATATTAAATGCTCGATCTTCTGCCACCGACGCCCCACCCGGGAAACGTATCTTGTGTGCTTCGATCAGGTCTCGCCGGTAAAGCTTACCCCAAGGAGGATTCAACGTCTTTCCGCAGACAGCATTCACGATATGCGGCATCAGCTCTTCTCTCCCAATTGCCCGCAGCGGCTCAAAACGGCGTTCCTTCACCTGCGTTCCGTCATAGACTCCTCTGGAGAACATGATAAGATCGCAGGGCGATTCTATAAGCGTTTCGTCAAGCTCATGAAAGAAATCCGGAAAAACATAATCGTCGCTGTCCACGAACAGAACATACCGCCCGACTGCCGCGTCCAGCCCTGCATTTCGGGCTGTTGATACGCCGCCATTTTCTTTCTCGATGTAACGGATTTCGGAATGTCCGGCAGCATACTCCCGGCAGATGGCTCCGCTGGAATCCTTTGATCCATCATTGACGAGAATGATCTCCGCATCGGAATGCGATTCAGCAAACAGGCTATCGAGACAGCGGCGCAACGTTTGCTCGGCATTATATACCGGGATGATAACCGAATATTTCATTGCTGCACCGCCGAATCCGGGTCGATGCTGCCCGCCGTGGGTCTCCATTCATGTTCCAAATCTAAAATCAAATCCCCGTGCCCGCCGCTTCTCTGATCCTCCGGAGGAGGCGTCATATAATCACCGTAGGCCGTGCGGAGATAACAGTCATAATCCTTCGGCGCCGTAAACTCGTCATCCTCAAACCGCAGAACTGCTGCCGGTTCATCAAATGCTTCCTTTGGAATCCGCCTGGTAATGCTCGTCCAAACATTGGAAAGAAACGGTTTTTCCTTCTGCGAAAACACTCTGCGAAGCATTGCTCTGCGAAGAGATTCGCGCACAGGCATTGGAAGTTTTCTGGCCGCTTTGACCAATCCGATCTGCAAATGGCTGCTTTGTTCTGCCAGCCACTTCCGGTTCAACTCGAACACATAGTCGTGCATGCGAAGAAACGTACACGCCTTCAGCATCAATCGCTTTACCCGATAGTCCAGCTTGCCGCCCACATTGGCGATAGGAAACACATCCAGCCAAACGCCGTGATGAGACGGAATGCTTCGTTCCCATTCCCGCATCATGGTGGTATTGTTTTTTCGGATTCTGGAATAGGCAAAATGAAAGAACGGATCCGTATCGCTGTTTTGAAGCGTATAACGATCCCCAAGCTCCTTTGGGGCAATCTCCAGAAAGCGTAGATAGTCTGCATACGGCATTTCGATGTCGATATCGTCATCCCATGGAATGAACCCCTGATGACGCACCGCTCCCAACAAGGTTCCGGAGCTGAGATAGTAGCGAATGCCATGCTTTTCGCAGACTTTCTTGACATCTTTTAGGGCGTCCAGCTCACAAAGCTGGAGCTCGCGGAGTGAAACGCTCACTGCTGTCCTTCCTTTCTCAGATGATTGCTTTGCTCAAGCTCCTCATAATCGTGTGTAAAATCAACCAAAATCGGATGGTGCTTCCAGACACGCTCCTCTTCCGGAGGCAGCTCCATATAATTTCCATAACGAGTAGTTAAAAACACTTCGCGATCTCGAAAAGCGCAATACATTTTGCCATTGAATGGGATCAATTCCAGATGGTCGAACATATCCGCAGGATAATAGCGCCGGCAGTCCCGGATCGTGCAGGGAAATATCAGCTGTGCATTGTCATTTCCGTTCCATCGGCGGCTGAAAACACCTGCACGGTCGCTGACGCGTCTGTATGCGCTTCTAGGAACCAAGCGGAGAAGCACTTTTTCCGCTACACCAATCAGTCCTCCCGTTCCACTGCCATGGCCTCGATTAAACAGCAGATTGACCGCAAAAGCAGCGTACTGGATCATTCGTGAAAAGCTGCTTGGGGCACGCCGATCAGCCGGGAAAATATCCACAAAGATTCCTTTGTGGTGCCGCGCCTTTCGCTCACTCTCGTACTGCAAAAAAGTAGTATGCTCTTTCCGAATCTTCAAGAACGTGTTTACAAAGTCATCGTACATTTTTTCGGTTTCGAGAAGATATCCTTTCGGTGCAGCAGATGACCAGATGTCAATCAGCTTTTCGTAATCTTCCCGCGGCATCATTACATCCACATCATCGTCCCAGGGGATGAATCCGCCATGACGAACCGCGCCGAGAAGTGTGCCATAGGCAAGGGAATATCTCAAGCCGTTCTCGACGCAAACTTTGTCAATCACATCCAGAATTTCCTGCTCTACTCTCCACAGTTCTTTTTGAATCTCGTTCATCTCGTCCATATCGTTCATTGATCTCCGTGGAGTTCTCTCTTTATCTGCGTCGTCGAAATTTCCGGCGTACGAGGAAGATAAACTACTTCGCAAAGATCCTTCAAAAAATCAAACTTCCCTTCCCAATCATTTCCCATGACAAAGGTGTCAATGTGGTATTCCTTCACATCTTTCCGCTTTTGCTCCCAGTTCTCCTCCGGAATAACCAGATCAACATATCGAATAGATTCCAACAGCTGCTTGCGCTGCTCATAGGAAAAGTAGCATTTTTTTTGCTTTTCGTTCCAGTTAAACTCATCCGTGGACAGTGCGACAATCAGATAATCTCCATGCTGCTTTGCTCTTCGAAGCAAATTGATATGTCCGTAATGCAGAAGATCAAAAGTTCCATATGTAATAACCCGTTTCATCGTGGTTTCACCTCGCTTTAGATTTCGTTATGATTTGGTTTAGATTATTCTTCACTGCGTGAACCGTGTAGTCCTGCGCTTTTTCGAATCCAGCACCGCCCATGCGCACAGTTAATTCCGAACTTTTGAACAGGCTAAGGATCCGTTCAGCAAACCCTTCCGCGTCGTCCGGGTTGAGCAGATACCCGGTTTCGCCATCCACCACCAACTCAGCGTTGCCTCGATTAACAGACGCAACCACCGGCTTCTTGCAGAGCATGGCCTCCACGATGTTCAGCGGCAGCCCCTCCCGCTTGCTGCAGGAGACCACCACGTCCACTGCGGGAACGACGTTTTCCAGATCCGTTCGGTAGCCGAGGAGCTTGACTACATTTTCCAGCTGCTCTGCCGCAATCTGATCGCGAAGATCCTGCTCCTTTGGGCCGTTGCCCGCGAGAAGCACCTTCAGGTTCGGAATCTGATCCTTCAGCAGCGCCGCGGCGGCAACGAGCGTTTTCTGATTCTTGTTCTCGTTGAGCTCGCCCGTGCAGATGACCACAAAGTCATCCTCCGAAAGGCCTTCCCTGCGGCGCATTTCCGCCTGCTCTTCCTCCGTCGCCGGGTGATACCGATCCTCCCGGACGCCGACGCCGTGGATTCGCTCCACCCTGCCGGGGAAACGCTCTTTTGCCAGGCGGTAGTCTTCCTCGTTGATCGTAACCACCACGTCGCAAAGGCGCGCCATTTCTTTCTCCAGCGGATAGAACATCAGCCAATTCTTTTTGGAAGCGCCCTTGTAGAAATGAAAACCGTGCGCGATGTAAATCACGCGCGTGCCATTCCTGCGTTCCTTTCGCGCGGCAAGCCGCGTGAGGATGCCGCCGACCGGCGTGTTGCAGACGATCACGTCATAGTGCTCCTCGTCCAGAAGCGCCTTGAGCTTCCGGTAAGCTTTGACGTTTCGCGGATCGTACGGGGAGCGCTCAAACGGAATTTCGATATGGCGGTCAGCATATCTCAGCTGCAGACCGTTTTTGACTGCCAGATTATCGTGCGCCGCCACATGCACCTCATACCCCTGCTCCTGCAGCATCTGCAGGTAAGGGAGATGAAACTGGCAAATATGACTGAGCACGGTGGCAACATATAAGGCTTTCATGATGTATCTCCTATGGCAATCTGATAGGCATAACAAATCAATTTATTTTAACTCAAAACGTATTGTAACACAATGCACATTTCTCCTAATTCACTATACTTTATTTATAAATAATTCAACAAATGGTCAGTTTGGGATGATCTCTCGTGCATCTCAACGACGAAATACAAAATAGAACTCCATCGGCCGAACAAACGCTGCTCCGCGCGTCTGGTAACTTAACAGCAAAAGCGAGACTGTCAAACAGTCTCGCTTTTGAAAGGAGGAATGGGGGAACGGATGCGGAGCCGGTGAGTATCATAAAAGCAAAAGCGAAGCCTCTCGGAGGCTTCGCTTTTGAAAGGCGCGAATGGAGGCGCGGATATGGAGACGTCGAACATAGACGTAGTCTGTGTTCGGCGGCGGAATGGAGCAAGTCCATTCCGCCGCCGTGGTGCCGCTGACGGGACTTGAACCCGTAACCTTTCGGGGCAGATTTTAAGTCTGCTGTGTATGCCGATTCCACCACAGCGGCGTGTGGGGCTTACTTCTCTTCGAGCTTTTCGTTCAGCTCGTCGACCGTCTTCTGCAGAGCGGCGATCTCCTCGTGCAGCGGCTCGAGCTGGCGCTTGAGCTCTCTGGAGACGATGCTCCGATGAAAGGCATAATTCGCCGTGGTCGTGCTCACGCCCGCGACGACGGCAGCGCCGACGCCGAGCAGGGCGAGACGGCGGGTCTTCGGCGTATTGAGCTTCGAGAGCGCCTTTTTCACGAGCGTCCTGTCCACCTTCACCGGAACCGGAGCGGAGAGATCCAGCTCCACCGGGAGGCTGCGCAGAGACCTCAGCTGCTGCTTCGTTCCCTTGACCTGCACGATCATCTGTCTGGGGCTTTTCATCACGGTCTCATCCTTTCCGAAACAGTATGCACAGTATAATCGTTTTCCGTTTTCGTGTCAAATAAGTTTACATAAAATATATATTTTTATTTATCGTCAACTTTTATTCTGCTCCAGCGCGAGGCGGTAGAGCTGGTTTTTGGCAAAGCCGGTCTCCTCCCCCGCCTGCTTGCAGGCGTCCTTGAGGCGCATTCCGTCGGCCTGCAGCTGAAACACGCGCGCGAGCGCTTCCTCCTCCGTGGCGGTCTGCGCCTCGGGCTTTGCCCCTTCCACGACGAGGACGAACTCGCCCTTCGGCGGCACGGCGGTGAAGTGCTCGATGGCGCCGGAGATCGTGGTGCGCAGCGTCTCCTCATGGAGCTTCGTGAGCTCGCGGCAGAGGGAGATCGGCCGATCCGCGCCGAAGGTCGAGCGCAGATCCTCGAGCGTGCGCAGGAGCTTATGCGGCGCCTCATAGAAGATCATGGTGCGCTGCTCGGCTTTCAGGCTCTCGAGGTGCTCGGTGCGGTGCCTGCCCGAGACGGCGAGAAAGCCCTCGAAGCAGAACCGCTGTGTGGGAAGACCGGAGACGGCGAGCGCCGTGACGACGGCGCAGCAGCCGGGGATGGCGACGACCTCCACGCCGTGCTCGGCGCAGAGGCGCACGAGATCCTCGCCGGGGTCGGAGATGGCGGGCATGCCGGCGTCCGTGACGAGGGCGCAGCTCTCCCCCGAGAGCAGCCGCTCGAGAATCTTCGGGCCGCTCTGGAATTTATTGTGCTCATAATAGCTCACGGTGGGCTTTTTAATCTCAAAGTGATTGAGGAGCTTGGCCGTGACGCGGGTGTCCTCCGCTGCGATAAAATCCGCAGCGCGCAGGGTCTCCAGCGCGCGGACGGAGAGGTCGCCGAGGTTCCCGATTGGGGTGGCGACGAGGTAAAGCGTTCCGCTCATGATTGGTTCTCCATATGGTAAATTCGTTGGATCTCTTCGCTGTCGGCGCCCGCTTCGTCCTGCAGGATCAGCGGCGGCTCAATCGTGAGGCCGGGCTTTCCGCCGCGGCGGCCCTCGACGAGGATCAGACTCGGCGCGCGCTCTGCGCGCGGGCACACCAGCCTCAGCCGCTTCGGCTCGACGCCGCTCGCCGTCATGGCGCACAGAAGCTCCGAGAGCCGCTCCGGCCGGTGGACGACGGCGAAGCTCCCGCCCCAGCGGCAGAGATACGCCGCCGCGCGGCAGACGTCCTCGAGCGTGCAGAAGCGCTCGTCGCGCGCGGCGGCGCGGTGGGCTTCCGGCGCGGTATACCCGCTGCCCGCGGCGAAATACGGCGGGTTCGAGACGACGAGATCAAAGCTCCCCGCCTCGGGGAGATCCGCCTTTTCGCGCAGATCGCCGCAGCGGATCTCGGCGCGGTCGGAGAGCGCATTCAGCGCGAGGTTTTCGCGGCAGGCTTCGGCAGCTTCCGTCTGAATCTCGACGCCGAAGGCCGTGGACGCCGGAAATTTTTGCAGCAGCAGCACGGTCAGAACGCCCGCGCCGCAGCCGAGATCGGCCACGCGGCGGATCTTCCCGCTGCCGTGGGCGAAATCCGCCAGCAGCACGCTGTCCGTGCCGAGGGGAAAGCCCGAGGAGGCAGGCAGAAAGCGCGTGCCGGGCCAGAGGTCATCATAAATTGACGAATTAATCATGACATTCTGTGAATTAGGAATTAGGAGTTAGGAATTAGGAGTTGATAGGTGGTTGATGCGCAGTACCTGTTTTGTCATCCTGAGCTTGTCGAAGGATCTTGGCAGTGCAGCAAAAGAGAACAGCCAGTGTCTGTCCGACCGCTCTGCCAAGATTCTTCGACTCCGCACTCCGTGCTCCGCTCAGAATGACAGATTTGTCAATTCCTAATTCCTCATTTCTCATTCCTAATTGTTATCGTACGATCCCTTTGATAAAGGGCGTTCTCTCGGGCTTTTCCGCCGTGATGGTGTAGCAGGCCTTGAGCGCTTCGGCGGCTTTGGCGGCGGAAGCCTCATCGGCGGCGTGGATTTGGGCGAGGCTCTCCCCCACTTTCACGCTGTCTCCAACCTTTTTGTGGAGAACAACTCCCACGCGGAGATCAATTTCACTTTCTTTGGTCGCTCTGCCCCCACCGAGGTGCATGGAGACCATGCCGACGCCGCCGGCGTCAATGTGGTTGACATAACCTTCAATCTTCGAAGGAACTTCGCGCTGCACGGGGGCAGTCGGGAGCAAGCTCGGATCATAGACCGGGGCGGGGTCTCCCCCCTGTGCGGAAACGAATCTGGCGAGCATATCCTTCGCCGAGCCGTCCGCGACGGCGCGCTCGAGCATGGCTTTGGCCGCCTCGTCGCTCTCGGCGACGCCCGCCGCCGTGAGGATGCAGGCGCCGAGCGTGTCGCACAGCTCCATCAGCTCGCCCGGTCTTGCGCCGGAGAGGGCGTCAATCGCCTCGCGCACCTCGAGCGCGTTGCCGACGGCGAGGCCGAGCGGCTCCTCCATATCCGTGATGACGGCGACGGTCTTCTTTCCGGCGCCCCTGCCGATGGCGACGAGCTCCTCCGCCAGCGCGCGGGCGTCCGCCTCCGTCTTCATGAAGGAGCCGCCGCCGCACTTGACGTCGAGCACGATGACGTCCGCGCCCGCGGCGAGCTTTTTGGACATGATGCTGCTCGCGATGAGCGGGATGCTCGGCACGGTGCCGGTCACGTCGCGCAGGGCATAAAGCTTCTTGTCCGCCGGAACGAGGTTCGCCGTCTGCCCGGCGATGACCATGCCGACGTGCTCCACATTCTCATAGAACCGCTCGAGCGAGAGATCCGTGGAGAAGCCGGAAAAGCTCTCGAGCTTGTCAATCGTGCCGCCGGTATGGCCGAGGCCGCGGCCGGACATCTTGGCCATCTTGACGCCGCAGGCCGCCATCATCGGCACGAGGACGAGGGAGGTCTTATCCCCCACGCCGCCGGTGGAGTGCTTGTCCGCCTTGACGCCGGAGATGCCGGAGAGGTCGATGGTCTCGCCGCTGTGGAGCATGGCGAGCGTGAGATCGAGCGTCTCGCGCCGGTTCATGCCGCGAAAATAGATCGCCATCGCCATGGCGGACATCTGATAATCCGGCACGGCGCCGTCCACAAAGCCGCGGATCATCCACCGGATCTCCTCGGTCGTCAGCTCGCCGCCGTCGCGCTTTTTCACGATCAGGTCGTTCATCTGCATGCCGGTCACGCTCCTTTTTCTCTGGTTTGGGAATGAATTATTTTACCACGTTCAGAGCGGAAAGACAAGGTATTCGCGCCCGTCGATCACGCGCAGAAGGCGCCCCGGCACACCGGGCACGCGGATGCGCTCCCTCGGCACGGCCACGAGCTCCGCGCCGCCCTCCGTGCGCCGGAGCGTGCCGTCCGGCGCGGGGCGCCAATCAGCGGCTTGCGGCGGGGCATTCTCCTCCCCTGCGGCATACAGAATGGGGTTCGGCAGCTTGGCGCATTCGAGGCGGCTGAGGCGCTTTTGCAGATGCAGCTCCCCGCCCTCCGGCAGCATGAGGCCGAGATAGGCGTGATCCTTCTCGCCCCAGACATGGAGGCGAAGACGCGGAACAACCGGCTCGCACCGTGCGGTGAAGACGGTGTAGAGACCGTCGGCGGTGGTCTCGAGGGTGCCGATGGTGCGGTTGGAATAGAGGATGTTATAAGTATACATAATATCTAAAATCCTTGTATTACGTTAATGTTGATAAGATTGGAACGTTAAGAGTGGAGATGTAAGATGCGCTTCGCGCGATTACAATTGCGGGCGATTCGTGAATCGCCCCTACGAGAGGACGGAAATGCGATCTTCTCTTGTAGGGGTCATTCACGAATGACCCGCATTCCAATCCGTCGGCGTCAGCCGACACCATAACTCCACGCTCCACGCGCATAAAAACCCGCTCCCGGTGCAAGTCTATGACCGGGAGCGGTTGGTTATTCGGTTTTCAGCTGCCGCGCACCATGAGGGCGGCGTCGCCCTCGGCGGTGAGGACGGCGTTCTCGCCGGCGAGATAGAGGTGGTTCACGGCGACAGCGCCGTCTGTGACGGCCTCGCCGAGCGTCGTATCGGTGAAATTGCCGGAGACGGCGGCGCTGCCGGCGGTGAGCACGACCTCGGTACCCGGCTCGCAGGAGAGCGTCTGCCCTGCCGTGAGCTGCACGCTTTCAAACACGCCCGCCGCGGCGCGGATCTGCGCCTGCACGCGGCCCTGCGCATCGGAGACGGCGGCGCGGATCTGCGCGTCCGTCTGGTCGGTGAGCTCCTTTTCCACGACGTCGGTGAGGTAGCTCTTCGTGACGAGGGGATCGTCCTGCGTGCCGTAGCGCGCGGCGGCATAGACCGCCCCGGCGCAGAGCACGGCGATAAGCAGCAGGATCAGGAACGTGCGGAGAAAGCGGTTTTTCATCTGGAATTCTCCTTCTCATTGCGTAAGGCCAAAACTGACGGCAATCGCTCCGTCGATCTTCGCCATGGCGGGCTCGTCGAGCCGGCCCATGCGCTCGCGCAGGCGCGTTTTGTCGAGCGTGCGGATCTGCTCGAGCAGGACGATGCTGTCGCGCGAGAGGCCGCAGCTTTTAGCCGCGACGGTGATGTGCGTGGGCAGATTCGCCTTGCCGAGGCGCGAGGTGATGGCGGCGGCGATCACGGTGGGACTGTGGCGGTTTCCGGCGTCGTTCTGGATGATGAGCACGGGGCGGACGCCGCCCTGCTCGCTGCCGACGACGGGAGAGAGATCGGCGAAGAAAATGTCTCCGCGCCGAACGGGATGGGTGCGGTTCATGTAAGTCATCTCCTGTGTTCTGTTTTCAAAGCTATTGTTGCACAGGAGCGATTTTTTTATTCAGTCGACATACACTCTGGGAACGCGATGGCTGACGGCGCAGAGCAGCTCATAGGAGATCGTGCCGGCCTTTTCCGCCTGCTCGGTGGCGGTGGGATCCTTGCCGAAGACGGTGGCGATATCGCCGACCTTGATGTCGGGATGGTCGGTGATATCGATCATGCACATATCCATGCAGATGCGCCCGACCTGGCGGCAGCGGTGGCCGCGGATCTTGACGTCGATCTTGCCGGAGAGCTCGCGCAGCAGACCGTCGGCATAGCCCACGGGCAGGACGGCGAGACGCATATCGCGGTCGCAGGTGAACGTGCGGGCATATCTGATCGTATCGCCCTTGCGTTGCGTGGTGATCTCGCAGATGCGGCTGCGCAGCTGCATGGCCGGGATGAGATCGAAGCCGTTTTTCTCCGCGCCGGGATAGAGCCCGTAGAGCAGCAGGCCGGGGCGCACCATATCGAGCGCCATCTCGGGATAATAGAGCACGGCGCCGCTGTTGGCGCAGTGGCGCAGGCGGAAGGTCCTGCCGCTGCGCTGCTCGAGCTCGCGGATGACGACGTTGAAGCGCTCAAACTGCAGATCGTTATAGGGATCGCCCGGCTCGTCGGCGACGGCCATGTGCGTGAAGATGCCCGTGACGTCCAGATTCGGCAGCTGCATCGCGGCGAGCAGATCGTCGAGATGCGTGTCGTCCGTGGCGTCGAAGCCCGTGCGGCCCATGCCGGTTTCGAGCTTGAGATGCGCCTTCAGACTATGCTCCGTGCCGGCGAGGTGGCGGCTGAGGCGCTGGGCGTAATCGAGCGAGGAGATCGACTGCGTGACGTCGAGATCCACGAGGTCGACGGCGATGTTCGCCGGTTGCGGGCTGAGGAGCAGAATCTCCGTGGAGATGCCGGCGGCACGCAGCTCCTCGGCCTCGTCATAGTTGTTCACGGCGATCCAGCGGCAGCCGAGCTGCTGCAGCAGCTGCGCCACGCGCACGGCGCCGTGGCCGTAGCTGTTGGCCTTGCAGATGCCGAGCACCTCGCATTTTTCCGGCAGGTGCGCGCGGATCTCCTGATAGTTATGCTCCAGGGTGCTGAGACTGATCTCCACCCAGGTTCGGATTGTCCGGTTCATAAGGGTTCTCCTTATCTGACTGTGTCCATTGCGTGATGGTGAGCGTGATGGTTTCCATGCCGCGGTCAATGAGCGACGCGGCGGCGGGATGGCCGTCGGGCGAGAAGTACACCCGGACGGCGAGGTCGTCATTTGGGATCAGCTGCGCGGTGAGCGTCTCCCCTTCCCGCCAGACGAGATCGAGGTGGCCATGGCGCAGCGCATCGAGCAGGAGCGGCACGGCGGAGAGCGGACTCGGCCCCTCCGCCGA
>JBGUHV010000021.1:0-5882 GCA_045112425.1 Oscillospiraceae bacterium | reverse complement strand
GGACTGTAATGAGAGTGGAGAGTTGAGAGTGGAGAGTGGAGCGGAAGCTTCGGCAACTTCACTCTCCACTCTCCACGTTCCACTCTTGTTTGGAGGTATGATTATGCAGCATGAAATTACATCTTCCGCTCCCCTGCTGGACGCAAAGGGCAACATCGCCGAGCCCGGGTTTGCAAAGGCTCTGCTTCCGATCTATCGCCGGACGGACGTGAAGGCCTCTCCCCTGCGGCTGAAGGAGTGGGATTATTACTGCGTTTCCAACGGGAAGATCGCGCTGTGTCTCACGATTGCGGACAACGGCTATATGGGCATGGACTCCGTCTCCCTTTTGAACCTCGCGGAGGGCTGGGAGATTACGACGAGCCCGATGCAGATCATGACGCGCGGGAAAAAGAACCTCCCCGAGACGAGCGCGGCGGGCGTAACCGCCGCCGCAGGAAAGGGCTATTATCTGCAGTTCACCGTGGAGGAAGGCCGCCGCGTGCTGCTCGCGCAGATGCGCAAATTCGGCCCCGAGGGCTCGCTCTACGCGAAGATCGTGCTCACCGACGAGCCGGCGGAATCCATGGTGATCGCAACCCCGTTTGACACCGACGGACATTTTTACTACAACCAGAAGATCAACTGCATGCGCGCCGAGGGCTTCGTGACCTACGGGTATCACAACACGACCTATGAGTTCAAGCCCGAGGACAGCTTCGCCGTGCTCGACTGGGGGCGCGGCGTGTGGACCTATGATAACACCTGGTACTGGGGCAGCGCCTCGGGGCTGCACGAGGGCGTGCCGTTTGGGTTTAACATCGGCTACGGCTTCGGCAACACGGAGGCCGCGAGCGAGAACATGCTGTTTTATGACGGAAAGGCGCACAAGCTCTCGGACGTGCGCTTTCACATCCCCGGCGACGGCACGGCGGAGATCGACTATCTCGCGCCGTGGAAATTCACGAGCGACGACGGGCGCTTCGAGATGGACTTCATCCCGACGCTCGACCGCAAGAGCAAGACGGATTTTAAGGTGCTCATGAGCGACCAGCATCAGGTGTTCGGGCGCTTTTCGGGCACGGCGGTGCTGGACGACGGCACGAAACTGGAGATCCGCGACCTTGCGGGCTTTGCGGAGAAGGTGCGAAACAAATGGTAATTCGGCTGGCAAAGGAGGCCGACCTCAACGCGGTGGAGGCGATTTATGATGCGCTCCACACGCTGGAGGAGGCAAAAGCCATCAAAACCGGATGGATCCGGCACGTTTACCCGACGCGGAAGACCGCCGAGGCGGCGCTCTTGCTCGGCACGCTGTACGTCCTTGAGGATGAGGGCGTGATCCGCGCGGCGGCAAAGATCGATCAGGAGCAGCCGGAGAGCTACGCCCGGGCGCACTGGACGCTCCCTGCCGAGGCGCAGGAGGTGCTCGTGCTGCACACGCTCGTGGTCGACCCCGCGATTGCACGAAAGGGCTATGGAAAGGCCTTCGTGGCCTTCTATGAGCAGGAGGCAAAGCGCCGGGGCTGCCGGGTGCTGCGCATCGACACAAATGAGTTAAACGCGCCGGCGCGGCGGCTCTATGCCGCGCTCGGCTACCGGGAGGTCGGCGCGGTGCCCTGCGTCTTCAACGGGATTCCGGACGTGAATCTCGTCTGTTTGGAGAAGGCGGTGGAAGCTTGAGTACGGCAGTATTGCCCGGCGCGGAGGAGCTGCGCCGGATGGCCGAGGCGGACACGCACGGGCATTTTGACCCCGATGCGCCCGCGCCGGCGTCAGCGGTGTTCCTGAACCGGGAGCTGAGCTGGCTGTCCTTCAACCGCCGCGTGCTGATGGAGGCGGCGGAGACCGCCCTGCCCGCGTTTGAGCGGCTGCGGTTTCTCTCGATCTACGGAACCAACCTGGATGAATTTTACATGGTGCGCGCGGGCGGGCTGACCGACCGCGCCGCGCTGCGTCCGGCCGGCCGCGACCGGCTCACCGGAATGACGCCGAAGGAGCAGCTGGACGCGATTGCGCGCGAGACGGCCTCGCAGCTGCCGACGCTGGAGCGGCTCTACGCCCTCGTGACGGCGGAGCTGGCGGAGGCGGGCGTCTGCCTCCTGCGCGCGGACGATCTGGAGGGCGAGGCGAAGGCGCTCGCAAAGCAGAAATTCCGCGAGCTGCAGCCGCTCCTGACACCGCAGATCGTGCGGCGGGGCGAGAGCTTCCCCTTCCTGCGAAACAAGGAATCCTACGTTCTCGTGCTGCTCGGGCACGGCAAAAAGCGCGCCGTCGGCATCGTGCCGACGACGAGGCTGCCGAAGGTCTTCTCCTTCGAGGCGGACGGGAAAACCGTTCTGATCCCCACGGCGGAGCTGATCCGGCGGTTCGCCCCCGCCCTGTTTCCGGACGAAAAGGCAGAGGAGACGGCGATTCTGCGCGTGACGCGCAACGCGGAGATTCAGATGGGCGACCTGCTGGACGACGCGGACGCCGATTTTCGCGCGGTGATGGAGCGCCTGCTCCGCCGCCGGCGCCGGCTCGAGCCCGTGCGCGCGCAGCTGAGCGGCGGCGCCTCCGACCGCGTGGTGGAGCTGCTACGCTCCGCGCTGGATCTGCCGAAAAAGCGGATCTTCCGAAGCTCAGTGCCGGCGGATCTCTCGTTCGTGCAGAAGCTGGGGAGCGACGTGATCCCCAGCCATCTGCGGCGGCAGCTGCCCGAGAGCGCAAAGCCCGTCGCATTGCGCAAAGGCGACTATTTTGAATATCTCAACGACCACGAGCTGCTCATCGCCCTCCCCTATCAGCGGATCGACCCGTTTGTCGACCTGCTGTACGAGGCGGCGGACGCGCCGGACGTGAAGAGCATCCGCATCACGCTCTACCGGCTCGCGGGCAGCAGCCGCATCGCGGCGGCGCTCGCCTACGCCGCCTCGCAGGGCAAGCGTGTGATGTGCCTGCTGGAGCTTCGCGCGCGGTTTGACGAGCAGAACAACATCGACTATTCCCGCATGCTGGAGGACGCCGGCTGCGAGATCCGCTACGGGCTGCGCAATTACAAGGTGCACGCAAAGCTCTGCGTCATTGAGCGCGAGACGGCGGAGGGCAAACGATACATCACGCAGATCGGCACCGGAAACTACAACGAGGCCACCGCCGAGCAGTACACCGATCTGATGCTCCTGACCGCCGATCCGGCTGTGGGCAGAGACGCCGCCATGGCGCTCGATGCGCTCGAGCGCGGCGAGCTGCCCGGCAAATCGGAGCGCCTGATCTTCTGCCCGCTCGGCTTCAAGCCGTGGCTGATCGGGCAGATCCGCGCGCAGGCCGAGAAAGGCGAGGCGGGGCTGATCCGCATCCAGTGCAACGCCATGAACGACCGGGAAATCATGCAGGAGCTCATTGACGCCTCCAAGGCCGGCGCGGAGGTGCTGCTGCTCGTGCGCGGCATCTGCTGTCTGCGCCCGGGCGTGGAGGGCGAGACGGAGCGCATCCGCGTGCGCAGCATCATCGGGCGCTATCTGGAGCACGAGCGGATCTATGCCTTCGGCCGCGGCGGCGAAACCCGCGTCTGGTTCGGCTCGGGCGATCTCCTGGAGCGCAACACCATGCGCCGCGTGGAGGTCTTCGTGGAGGCGCGGAGCGAAAACGTGAAGGAGGAGCTGCTCGCGCTGATCGAGTTTCTGCAGCTGGACGACCGCAAGGTCTGGATCATGCAGCCGGACGGCGCCTACGCGAGGCCCGAAACGCCGGGGCGGTTCATCAGTCAGGCGGCGCTGCGTGAATATTTCGCCGGGCGGACGGTGGCGAAGCCGGAGGCCGCAGCGGCAGACTCGGCGGCTCCCGTGCGGGCGACTCGGGAATCGACCCTGCAGATAGCCGTGGCAGAAACACCGCAGAAAAAAAGCCTGTGGCAGCGGTTTCTGGACTGGCTGAAAAGCAACTGAAAACGTAGAAAGAGAGTCTGCGATGCAGACTCTCTTTTTCTGCGGAGCAGCGGGTCGTCGAGGACGCCGAACCTACGACACGGAATGACGTTTTGCCAATGATAAAAGATTTTTGTAAAATATACTTGACATTATGGATGACATGGTTTATATTGCAATCAGAAGGCAAAAGCAAAACCGTTTCTGATTGGAGGATCATATCATGAATGGCAGCAGTTTTTATCTTTGGGGCATCGCCGTCGGGGTTTTGATCGGCGTGATCATCGTGGCGATTGTGTTTATGTACAACAAGAAGAAAACCGGCTCCGTGGTCGGCGGGGATTTTGATGAGCGGCAGCAGCTGATGCGCGGAAAGGCGTTTCAGGCGGGATTTTTTACAATGCTGTTTTTCAGCTTCCTCTACTGGGTGCTCGTGACGCTCGTGCTGCAGCGGCCGCTGATGCAGGACGGACTGAGCGCGCTGATCTGCGCGCTCGTGGGCGTCGGCGTGTTCGGCATTGACTGCGTCTTCCACGACGCGTTCTTCACCGTGCAGAATAAGCCGAAGAACTACATCATTCTCTTCACCGCCACGACGATCAGCCAGATTCCCGCCGCGATCAACAACCTTCAGGCCGGGAGAGTCATTCAAAACGGCGTGCTCACCTTCTCGGTGGTGCCGATCGTGTGCGCGGCGCTGTTTCTCGGCATGCTGGCGGCGATCATCATCAAGATACAGGCCATGCGAAAGGAGGACGCGGAGGAATGAAGAATCTGCGGCTCAAGGCCGCCCGCGCCGGACTCGATCTCTCGCAGCAGGAGCTGGCGGAGCGCGTCGGCGTTTCGCGGCAGACAATCAGCGCCATCGAAAAGGGCGACTACAACCCGACGATCAACCTCTGTATCGCCATCTGCAAGGCGCTCGGAAAGACACTGGACGAACTGTTTTGGGAATGAGGAGGAGATACCATGAAACGCATTATCACGTTCCTGCTGGCAGCCGTTTTTCTGTTCTCCATCGCGGGCTGCACAGTGAAAACCAAGGAGACAGCGCCGGAGCTCCATGAGGGCGTATTGGATTCCGAATTCACGGCGCTGCGGCTCGACGTGGACGTGGCGGAGATCACGGTTGCACCGGGCGACGCCTTCCATGTGGAATACGGACTCTGCAACGAGCCGGAGATCGACACTACGGACGACGGCACGCTCACGATCCGGGAGAAGGCCCAGGATCACTGGTGGGATGGCATTCACTTCACGCAGGAGAGCAAGCCGTATGTCAATGTCACGGTGCCGGAGGGAACGGTTCTCACGCTGGTCGACGTCAATGTGGACGTCGGCGACGTGGAGGTCTCCAGGCTGGAGCTCGGCGCGCTGCATGTGGACGCAGACGTCGGGGATCTCAAGCTGCAGGGCGTCACCGTGCAAGGCGCGGTGGATCTGAGCGCGGACGTCGGGAACGCGGACTGCCGCGAGATGACGGTGACCGGCGCAGTGACCATCGAGATCGACACCGGCGACATTTCGTTCGGCGGAAGCGCGGCGAGCATCGACGCGGAGACGGACGTCGGCAATGTGACGCTCCTCCTCCCCGGTGCAGCGGTGAACTGGGCCATGGAGCTCGAAACGGACGTCGGCAGCGTGACGGTCGACGGCGCGGATCAGGGCAAGCGGTTTGAAAGCCGCAGCGGACAATATCACGCAGAGGCCGAGACCGACACCGGCGACGTGACGGTAGAATTCCAATAAAGAATCGTGAGGCGGATTCGGGTGCGAATTCGCCCAAGAACAGGTATCATTCGGCAAATTCTGCAGGGACGTCGAGGACGCCGTGCCCTACGGCAGAGACAAGCCTTGCAGAGTTCGCGCTTAGCGCGAATCAATTCCAATCCGTTTTTTTCAGCGACATGTGCGGTGAAAAAACTCCTTCGGGCGTATTGCAAAAATGCTAATTCTGAATATTCAGCACTCCCCTGCCCCCGGCATCCCCGGCGG
>JBGUHV010000020.1:0-9703 GCA_045112425.1 Oscillospiraceae bacterium | reverse complement strand
ATCACCCCCTCCGCCTGGACGGAGCTGACCGTGAACGGCGGCGAGGTCACCCCCGCCTCCGGCGACACCGTCGCCCGCGTGGTCGAGGTGGACGCCGCGAACAAGCCCATTGCGGTCGGTGATTCTGTTCTGAACATCGGCTGATTCCCGCCCGGCACAGCCCGGGCAGCCGGGCTGTGCCCCCAAAAGGAGGAAACAGTATGACCTACGGTCAGATCCGGGATGCGGCGCTGAAGCTGCTGCAGCAGTATTCGCTGGGCGACGCGCCGATTCCCCGAACCTACAACGAACAGGGCGACGATCTGCGCCGGATCCCCGAGCTGGTGGACGACGCCATGTGGATCATCGCCTCCGGCCCGCGCCGCATCCACGCGGCCAAGCCCCTCGAGCGCCTCCCGGAGCGCGACCGGGGCGGCATGATGTGCTGCTCGCTGCCGCAGAATCTCATGGAGATTGTGCCGGGCGGCCTGCTCGTGCTCGAGGAGGGCGAGCCGCGCTATGAAAGCGGCTTTGTCCGCTGCGACGAGGGGCACATTCTCCTCCCGCGCACGCGCGGCGAGGTCTGGCTCGAATATTACCGCCGCCCGCGCGCCTGCGTCGACGCGATTGCAGCCGGGCAGACCGAACCGTGCGACGCCTATGATCTCGACAACACGCCCGACGCGCACCGCGCCGTTCCGTACTTTGTGGCGGCGCAGCTCGCCCTGCGTGAGGATGAGACCGTCTCCGCCGCCCTCCTGCGCCAGTGGCAGGAGCTGCTCTATCGTCTCGCCCCGCTGCCGCAGCCGCGGCGCCACCTGATCGGAGACGTCTATGGAGGGCTGGTGCCATGAAGCGATACACAGAGCACATTTCGCTCTTCACCGGCGGCATGAACTGCACGGACGCGCCCTTTGCGCTCCCGGCGAACGAGAGCCCATTTCTGCAGAATCTCACGCTGCGCGGCGGCGCGCTCCGCTCCCGGCGCGGGCAGGTACAAATCGCCTCCGCGCCGATGGGCGTGCTCTCCTGCGCGCCGTTTCTCTATCACGGCTGGATGCTCCTGCATGTGCAGGACCGCATCCGCGCCTGCAAGCTCATCGAGACGGACGACGGCGTGCCCTTCGGCACGAGTCAGGCGCCGTATGCCGATCCGGACTTTCCCCTTACCCCGGGCGTCTGGTTTCTCTATCGAGGCGACGTGTATTACAAGACGAAGGGCGCGTATCTGCGCATTTCCGCCGACGGCGCGACGCTCCGCGGCACCATCCTGCGCGACGAGGACGCCTCCGCGCGCGTCTATGTGCCCGTCATCCAGCTCAATACCGACCCCGAGACCGGCGCGGGCGAGCGCTATCAGCCGGAAAACCGCTTCGGCGCGGGGCGGAAGGTGCGCTTCAACGCGAAGGCGGGCGTCACGGACTATCAGCTCCCGGAGCAGGAGATTGACCGCGTCGTCATGGTCACAATCGACGGCACGATGACCATGGACTACACCGTGGACGAGGCGGCGGGCGTCGTGTCGTTTCACACCGCGCCGCCCGTGAGCGACCCGCCCGCCAACAACACCGTGGAGATCTGGTACCGCAAGGCGAACGAGGCTGCATATCAGAGCATTCTCGACAGCACCGCCGCCGCGGTTTTCGGCGGGGCGCAGGGGCTCTGCGTCGTGCTCGGCGGATGTGACGCGCAGCCGAACGCCTGGTTCTGGAGCGGCAGCAACGGTCTCACCATGGATCCGACGTATTTTCCCATGGATCAGTATAACCTCGCCGGCGACGCGGGCGAGCCGATCACGGCCTTTGGCCGTCAGCAGAACATGCTCGTGATCTTTCAGCCGAACGCCACGGGCCGCGCCGCCTTCGGCATGACGGAGGTCGGCGGGCTCACAAAGCTCACAATGGACTATACGCGCATCAGCGCGGCTGTCGGCTGCGATCTGCCGGGCAGCGTGCAGCTCGTGGGCAACAACCTCGTCTGGGCAAGCCGCCGCCACGGCGTCTGCCGCCTGCGCGACACCTCCGCCGCGGGGGAGAACAACGTGCAGATCCTCTCGCGCAAGATCCACGGCGAGCCGGATCGCCCCGGGCTGCTGCGCGCCCTCGCCGATACGCACCCGAACCGTGTGCGCAGCGTGAATACCGGCCGGCGCTACCTGCTCGTGCTCGAAAACCGCGCCTGGGAGTGGAACCATGAGCGCAGCACGCCGGAGAACCCCGCCTGGTTTTATCACACCGGCATCGAGCCCGTCGGCCTCGTGCCGGAGGCGGGAGAGCGGCTCTTCGCCGTCCGGGTCGACGGGCGCATCAGCGAGTTTCTCGCCGCGTATGCCGATTTCGGCGACGAGGCGATTGAGAAGATCTGCGAGCTGCCGCCGCGCACGCTCGGCGCGTTTTACCGGCACAAGGCGGTCTGCGCCGTGCTCTTCACGACCTGCGGCGACGCGAATACCGATACGCAGGTGACGTGGGCGTGCGACTTTGCCGAGCGGACGGACCCGACGAATCTCACCGTCACCCTCCCGACGGGGCAGGAGCCGAAGGGCTCGTTCGCGGCGGTCTTTCGCCGCAGCCCGGGCTTTCACAGCCTGCGCCAGCTCTCGGCGCGGCTTTATAACAACACCGCGGGCGAGGTTGTCTCCTTCGTCTCCGCGCCGATTATTTATGAATTCAGAGGGAGGGAGCGATGAATGAGTGATTCAAACTGCATTGAAACCATTCCCTGCATCAAGCAGGGCGACGCCTATGATCTCCGCATCGAGCTCGAGCTGAGCGGCGAGGCGATCACGGAGGCGCACCTGCCCCTGCTCCACTGCGTGGAGTTCATGCTGGGCGAGGGTGTGCGCAAGGTCTGGCCGGAGGAGGGCGTCTTTTCTGACGGCGCGTTTCTCGTGCCGCTCGCGCAGGCGGATACCTTCCGCCTGGAGGACGGAGAAACCACGGAGCTGGACGTCCGCGTGCACTTCATCGGCGGCGCGGTCGTGGGGCTCAAAAAGAAGCTGCGCGTCAAGATCTGTGACGCGCTTTCCGAGGAGGTGCTGTCATGACCGAAAACATCAACGGCCCGGTGCTGGCGGCCTCGCTGGACGAGCTGAAATACCTCGTCTTCGAGGGCATGAAGGGCGACGCCGGCGCGCCCGGCCCCCAGGGCCCGCAGGGTGTGCCGGGCGCGAACGGCGCGGACGGCGCGCAGGGTCCGCAGGGCGAGCAGGGCGTGCCGGGCAGAAACGGCGCGGATGGCGCGGACGGCGTTTCTCCGACCGTCGCCGTCGCTGCAATTACCGGCGGCCACCGCGTGACGATCACAGACGCCGGCGGCAGCCATACCTTCGACGTGATGGACGGCGCCGACGGGGAAGACGGACAGAGCGGCGGCAGCGACGGCAAAGTGGTCTATCTCAGCTATGACAGTCAGTTTGACGATGATCCCGACATCGCCGTCGCCAGCTCCGATCTGCGCTATCAGACCGCGGCGGCGATTGCGCCCGCGCTGGCGAACGACACGCTCCGCAGCGTGCGCCTTGCTGACGACTACACCTTCGACGCGTATGATCTCGTGGGCTTCGACACCGCCTCGCCGGCGACCGTCACCTTCGCCTGCGTCAAGAGCGGCGCGATCAAATTCGCCGTGCTGACCGGAACAAACGGCAAGCCGACCTTCAGCAGCGTTCCGCTCTCCGGCCTGCCTGCCGTTTCCGCTGCCGATAACGGCAAATTCCTGCGCGTGGTCGGCGGCGTCTGGTCGGCGGCAGCGGTTCCGGAAGCGGAATCCAGCTCGTTCGGAGGTGATTCGTAATGGCGGAGCATCTGATCCGGTCTGAGACTCTGGACGCGATTGCCGACGCGATCAACGCGAAAACTGGTGGAACCGATGCTATGACACCTGCGGAGATGGTGGACTTGATCGAAAGTATCAAAACAGGCGGCTTGCCTGAATACGTCTCGAAGCTGATAACCGGAGAGATCATTCTTGCGGAAAACACCACCGAATTAACGCTGACGCACAATTACGGCACGCAAGCAAGCTTTATGTTTTTGTGGTCGAACATTACTTTCGCCGAAAGAGAGTTCAACAGAGGCGCAACGACCAACAGAGGATTGAGTACAGGCCTGCCATCTAATAGCAAACGCCCCCTGATTCATACATATGTCTACATTAACGAGAGCTCTGGCAATATTTTGGCGATGAGTACCTCCGCCCTGAATGCGGACAATGCTCAGACGAAAATTGTCAGCAAAGGCGGCACACTGAGGGCGCTGAAAACGGTTGATTCGGCGGGAACGACGGAGCCTGTAAAATACCATTATGTGATTGGATGGGTGAAAGCAGTAACATGAAATATTACAAGACCCTTTCTGACAGTTATGTGCTCATGGTGGGAACCATCGGAGACACGGAAATTCCCGAATCTGAGTACCAGACCATCGTGACGAAGATTCAAAACAAGCCGTCCGCGCCCAAAGGCTTTCAGTACCGCCTCAGGAACGACAATTTTGAATGGGAGCTGGCTGCGCTGCCGGAGGCCGAGCCGGAGCCGGTCACGCCGGAGGAGATTGCGGCGGCCATTGAGGAGGCGCTGGCATGACACGAGAGGAACTGAACACCATCTGCGCCGCCATCCGGCGCATGAAGACGGCGGCCAATCGCTTTGACCGCGTGAAGCTCTGGCTGACGCAGCAGCGGGATGAGGCGCACCTTGCGTCCACGAAGGCGATCTATCAGGCGATTCTGGACAAGATGGAGGAGGAATGAGATGACGAAACCGACCATGCAGTTCCTCGCCGCCCATCCGACGAACACCTGGAGCCGGAACGGGCAGAGGATCGAATACATCGTGCTGCACTACGTCGGCGCGGTCTCCACGGCGAAAAACAACGCGGAGTATCTCCACCGTGACGCCAATCTCGGCTGGTCGGCGCATTTTTTCACCGACGAGACCGGCGTCTGGCAGAGCGTGGATCTGAGCCTTTCCGCCGGACACTGCGGCGTGGACTATTCCGGCGGCACGGCGCCGTTCTGGGGCAAGTGCCGCAATAAAAACAGCGTCGGCATCGAGATGTGCTGCAGGAAGGACGCGAAGGGCAACTGGTACATCGAGCCGGAGACCGTGACCAGAACTGTGGCTCTGGTCAAGTGGCTGATGCAGGAGTTCAACATCCCGCTCGACCATGTTGTTCGGCACTATGACGTCTGCCGCAAAACCTGCCCCGAGCCGTGGGTGCGCGACGGCGCGCAGTGGCAGGCGTTTTTGAACCGACTGAAGGAGGAAGAACCCATGATTCGATACAATACCCTCGCCGAGCTGCCGGCGCATTACCGCGGCGAGGCGGAAAAGCTCGTCCGCCGCGGCGCCCTGCGCGGCAGAGCGGAGGGCGCGCTCGATCTGAGCGAGGACATGCTCCGCACCATGATCGTCTGCCAGCGCATGGTGGACGAGCGGGAGGCGGAGGCATGAAAGACTGGATGATCCGCGCGCTGAAAACTTTTGTGCAGGCGTTTTTCGGCGTGTACGTTCCCGCCGTCTGCGCACTGCTCTCCGGCGGCTGGCCGGAGAGCCTCTCGGCTGCGTGGGCGCTTTTGGCCCCGGCGGCGGCTGCGGGTCTCTCCGCCGCGATCAGCGCGGTGTGGAATCTCGTGCTGGAACGGGAGGCGAAGCAGAATGGATAGCTCCGTGCTCGTTGCGCTGCTGAGCCTCATCGGCACGCTGGCCGGCTCGCTCGGCGGCATTCTGGTCAGCAGCAAGCTCGTCAACTATCGCCTGCAGCAGCTGGAAAACCGCGTCGCCGAGCACAATCATTTTGCCCGCCGTCTCCCCGTGGTGGAGGAGCAGATCAAGGTTCTGAACCACCGCGTGGGGGATCTCGAGGCGGAGAAGGGAGCGCCCAATGGAAGATAATCAGCAGAAATACTATCACGTCGGCGCAGACGGCAAAGCGCCGTCCGGCCTGAACGTGGGCGACTGCGTCGTCACCGCCGGCGGCACCTATCGCATCGACGCCGTGCATTCCGACGGGAGCTATGTTTCCACCCTCGTGGACAAGCAGCTCACGACCAGCACCTATCAGGGCGAATATGCCACGCCCGGCGTGAAAAGCAGCCCCGCCGGCTCGATGCGGGATCTGCTCTCCTCGTGGTCGGAGGCCGCGCTCCGGCAGAAGGAGGCCAAAATCGACGAGCAGACCGAGCAGTCGGTCACCGCGCTCGGCGAGGCCCTGCTCGAGGCGAATGAGCGCGCGCAGACCGAGCGCGACCGCAATGAGATCGAAGCGGCGAAGGCGAAGGACAACGCCGCCCTCTATGCCGAGGCGCGCGGCGACCGCGGCGGCATCGGGCAGGCGCAGTACAGCGAGATTGAGGCCGAGCGCCTGCGCAGCCGCCAGGCGATCAACGCCGCGCAGACGCGCCTCGCCGCCGACACCGCCCGCCAGATCGCCGCCCTGCGCGCCAAGGGCGAGTTTCAGAAGGCGGACGCCCTGCTGGACGTGACGCAGAAGTATCTCAGCCAGCTGCTCACGCTCGAAAAATGGAGCGCGAACTGGGAGAACACGCAGTCGCAGCTGCGCCGCAGCGTGGAGCAGTGGGAGCGCAGCTATGCCCAGACGATCTCCGGCGCGGAGCACAGCGCCTCGCGCGAGCGGCAGAGCCAGCTCGCGTCCTCGGGCGAAGCGCTGCTGAAGGCCGGCGTTATGCCGAGCGCCGAGCAGCTCGCCGCCATGGGCATGACCGCCGAGCAGGCGCAGGCGTATATCCATTCCCTCATCTACCACGGGAAGCTGTGAACGAATAACGGGTCAGCCGCGGTCTAAACTAAGACCGCGACTGATTTTTCTGTTTGAGGTGATATACATGAGAACATTCGGCTATATTCGCGTCAGTACGCGCGAGCAGAATGAGGATCGGCAGAGAATTGCGCTGCATGAGCTCGGTTTGGAGGATCACCAGATTTATCTGGACAAGCAGTCCGGGAAGGATTTTGACCGACCGCAGTATCGCCGGCTGCTGAAAAAGCTGCGCCCCGGCGATCTGCTCTATATCAAGAGCATTGACCGCCTGGGGCGCAATTATGAAGAGATTCAGAATCAGTGGCGCATCCTCACGAAGGAAAAGAGCGTAGATATTTGTATCGTGGACATGCCCATTCTGGATACCCGGCGCGGGAAGGATCTGCTCGGTACGTTCATCAGCGACCTGGTGCTGCAGCTGCTGAGCTTTGTGGCGGAAAATGAGCGTGTGAACATTCGCCAGCGGCAGGCAGAGGGCATTGCCGCGGCAAAAACACGGGGCGTTCGCTTCGGAAGACCGCCGGCGCCGCTCCCGGAGCGGTTCCACGCGGCCTATCAAAGCTGGAAGCAGGGGAGCATGACCTGCACGGCCGCCGCCCGATTCTGCGGCATGCCGCTGAGCACCTTCCGCTATCGCGCAGAGATCTACGAAAAAGCCGTTCTTTCCGCGAAACCATTGGAATTGCAGGAAAATAGTACTTGCAAGTAAGTGTACATTTCTGCAAATGCAAAAACGATCGTTACATCCTTAATATAACACAAAAAACCGGAGAAAACACCTAGTTTTCTCCGGTTTTTTGCATCTGCGCGGCCTCTGACCAATTTCTACACATTTTGGAAAATTCATACTCGTTTGAATGACTGAGGTTAGTGGAATGCGCAGGATAACAAATATTGAACTGTTTGCCGGAGCAGGCGGATTGGCACTTGGTCTGGAGCTCGCGGGCATCGAAGGAATCTGCTTTGTAGAGTACGACCATGCCGCCTGCGAGACGCTTCGCACCAACAGACCCGGGTGGAATGTGGTAGAAGGGGATATTCATACCGTGGATTTTTCCGACTATTTCGGAAAAGTTGATCTGGTGACAGGCGGCGCACCGTGTCAGGCTTTTTCTTATGCAGGAAAAAAGTTGGGGTTTGGCGATATTAGAGGCACTCTCTTTGCAGAATTCGCCCGCTGTGTCAGGCAGACGCAACCGAAAATGTTTCTTTTCGAGAATGTACGCGGACTGCTTTCTCACGACAAGGGACGTACCTTTGCTACCATTCAGCATGAATTTGAAGAGCTGGGTTATTCGGTGCAGTATCAGATTTTGAATGCCTGCTATTACGGCGTCGGGCAAAAGCGGGAGCGGATGATCGTCGTCGGAATTCGCAGTGATCTGAAGGAGCGGATCCGTTTTTCTTATCCGCTGCCGGATGAAAACTGGACAACACTCCGTGAGGCGCTTGCTTTTGTGCCAAAGAGCGAAGGGCAGACTTTCTCCGAGAGAAAGAGAAAGGTGATGGAGCTGGTTCCGCCCGGCGGATGCTGGGTGGACTTGCCGGAGGATATTGCTAAGGAGTATATGGGAAAAAGCTATTACTCCGGCGGCGGCCGCAGAGGTATGGCGAGAAGAATTGCATGGGATGAGCCGTGCTTGACATTAACGACTTCACCGTCTCAGAAACAAACGGAGCGCTGTCATCCGGATGAAACGAGACCATTTACAGTACGGGAGTATGCGAGAATCCAGTCGTTTCCGGATTGGTGGGAATTCTCTGGAACCATAGGAGATCAGTATAAGCAGATCGGAAACGCGGTTCCGGTAGAAATGGCGAGAAGAATCGGCGTACAGCTTCGCAATGCGATCCTTGAGGCAGAGAGAGAGGGGGAGTGAGCCGGGTGGAATGGAAGATTTCGTTTATTACACAGGAGCAGTTCAAGAACCACATTCGAGAGACGATTCAGCAATATGGTGATAAGCTGAAGCCTTATGACGTCAGCAAGTTTAACTCCAACTTGATTGATCCCGTGAAGATGGTGTTTGATAAGGCAATCTATGGGCAGTCCTGGGAGGAATTGATCGGTTCGGAAATCTTCCGGCAAAGAGATAAATCGACAACGAATGATATTGGCTATTTTCATCAGCGATTTTTCAAATATATCTCCGGATGCAGAGTTCCGAACAATGGAGAAGAGGGCGGATGGGATGTCATTGTTGAGAAACCGGAAGGTTATATGATCACTCCCGGAAACGTGGTTCATCGAATCTATGTGGAGATGAAGAATAAGCACAATACGATGAATTCTTCGGCGTCCTCAAAGACTTACATGAAGATGCAGCATCAGCTGATTCAGGACGACGACTGTGCTTGCTTTCTGGTGGAAGCCATTGCGAAGCGGAGTCAGAACATCGCATGGAGCACAACGGTAGACCATACAAAGTTCTCTCATGCAAGAATCCGGCGCGTCAGTCTGGACAAGTTCTATGAGATTGCAACCGGAGAAAAGGATGCTTTTTTTCAAATTTGTCAGGCGCTGCCAGTGGCGGTTCGAGAAGTGGTTTCCGAGAGTGAGGATCTGGCAATTCCCCATGATACCGTGTTTGAGGAATTGCAAAAAGAGTCCAGGAAATACCCTATGAAAAATGAAGATCTGCGTTTTCAAATGGCAATGTATATGCTGGGATTTAAGACTTACATTGGCTTTGACCGGCTTGAAACAGAAGAACCGGCATAATCATATATCAACTCTCTCATCTATCACGGGAAGCTGTGATCAAGCCGTTGCCCAGACGGAAACAGGCGCCGAAGGCGGGTCGCTTGCGCCCGCCGATTACATACAAGAAATCCTCCAAAGTCGCCTTTGACTTTGCACTTGGTAAGATGAAAGTAGACACTTGAAAAAGTACCTACTTTCATTTTTTTGTTGTAGAATAGAAACAGAAAGGACGTGAGAA
>JBGUHV010000019.1:0-20548 GCA_045112425.1 Oscillospiraceae bacterium | reverse complement strand
CCCCCCCCCCCCCCCCCCCCCCCCCCCCCCCCCCCCCCCCCCCCCCCCCCCCCCCCCCCCCCCCTACGGCAAAAGGATGAGCGATTGCGAGTTTGCCGAAAATGGCAATCGATCCAGATTGTCCTGCGCGGCGCGATGTGGGCATCGCGCCCTACAAGGTGCGGCGCAATTCGCCTAAGATTGGTATACATTGGGGATGATTCTGCACGGGCCGCCGGGGGCGTCGGCCCCTACGATCGGTACGGCAAAGAATTGCGTGCAGCCGAAATTCGCCCCTAGCGGTACCTTTTCACGCGCTTGCACTTTCCGGCATAATATGGTATACTGAAACCAATCCAATCGATAGGAGTTCCGGTATGAGACTGTTTGCTCACAATATGACGGCAGACGCTGAGCGCGTCTGTTGCTGCCGTGCGCAAAACAGGTCTGCTTTCTGCCGGTGAGTCTCCATACATCAAAACCAGCGCGGGAAGCAGGATCTGCTTCCCGCGTTTTTTCATCCGGAAAGGAGCTGTTTTTCATGATTCAGAAGGATCTGCTGCGCGGCGTGGCGGCGCAGATCTCCGAAAACTATGAGAAGGCCGAGGTGCCGATGTACAGCGATCATCTGCATCTGCCGAGCCGCGACAAGGTCATCGGGATCATCAAGAATCTGCAGAAGGTCGTCTTCCCCGCCTACTTCGGCGGCGCCGCGATCTCACGCGTGACGGCGGAGACGTATGTAGAGTTTCTGCTGGGCGAGATCTTCACGGATCTGCGCGAGCAGGTCTCGCTCGCGTTCTCGAACCGCATCTCGGATCCCGCCGAGCTCGAGGCAAAGGCCGACGCGGTCGTGACCGATTTCTTCACCGCCCTGCCGAAGATTCAGGAGCTGCTGATGAAGGACGTGGAGGCCAACTATGAGGGCGACCCCGCCGCCGGCAGCAAGGAGGAGGTCATCTTCTCCTATCCGGGTCTGTACGCGATCTTCGTCTACCGCATGGCGCACCAGCTGTACGTCAGCGGCGTGCCGCTCATCCCGCGCATCATGACCGAATACGCCCACGGCGGCACGGGCATCGACATCAACCCCGGCGCGAACATCGGCGAATACTTCTTCATCGACCACGGCACCGGCATCGTCATCGGCGAGACGACGGACATCGGCAACCACGTGAAGCTCTATCAGGGCGTGACGCTCGGCGCGCTCAGTCCCAGAGGCGGCCACGCCGTCGTGGGCAAGCGGCACCCGACCGTCGGCGACGGGGCGACGATCTACTCCGGCGCCTCGATTCTCGGCGGCAGCACCGTGATCGGCGCGGGCAGCGTGATCGGCGGCAACTCCTTCATCACCGACTCCGTGGAGGAGAACACGAAGGCCAGCATCGAGAAGCCGAAGATGATCTTCCGCGTGAAAAAGAACTGAATCAAAAAAAGAAAAGGAGAAAAGAAAGAGAAGTTCCTGGTTCCCATTGTACAGCTTGCGGTCTGTCTGCTCATTCTCAGCTGGCTGCTGGTATGCCAAGGCGGTCTGCTGGGCCGCCGAGATGGGCGTCACCGAAGGCACCGACGATACGCACTTCAGCCCGGACGAGCCCTGCACCCGCGCGCAGGCGGTGACCTTCCTGCACCGGATGCAGTCTCAGCGCTGAGATACCCAAACAGCAAAAAACCACGCAGAACGTATCCCTGTTCTGCGTGGTTTTCATAACGAATCAAAAAAGCACTCGGAGCATCGCGCTCTGAGCGCTTTTGTTTTATTACGCGACGCCGTTGATGGTGATGATCAGCAGCTCCGGCTCGGCGTCGGTCATATAGCCCGGGTCTATGATCCAGATCTCCCCGTCGCCGAGGCAGAGGCCCTGCCCGTTATAGAACATGTTGTGGCAGCTCTCCGCGACCATGGCCTCCCGATCGGCGTCCGTCGGGGTTTTGCCGCTCAGAAACGCCGTGAGGGCGGCCGCGTCCGCCAGCTCCGTGCCGGAGACCGTGATCGGATAGCGCACATGCTCCGCAATGGTCTCCCAGTCGGCGTTGATATAAGCGTCTCTCACCATGCCGGCGAAGAGCTCCACGTCCGCTGCTTCCATCGCGGTGACGCCGGAATAATCAGCCTGCACGTCGGTGTTGGCAAAGACCATGTCGTCCGCCATGTGCTCCTCGTCGTCCTTCCAGTAGAGATTGTCGTTCTCGAAGTGGATGGTGCCGACGCCGTTTTCATAGACGACGGTCTCGGAGTCGACGGAGCCGTCCTCGGCGAAGGCGACGTCCTTGCGCACGCAGTCGCTGTATTCAATCGTGAGCGTGTCGGGGTCGAACCTGCCGCTCATGGTCCACTCGCTGTGTTCCCAGGCGCTGCTGCCCCACTGAACGGAGATCTTCGCGCCGTCGGCGCCGTCCGCCTCGACGAGGATGGACGCGCGGTCGCAGGCATAGTTGCCGACGAAGTTCATGACGGGGTTCTGGCCGTCCTCCGCAGGCGTTTCGGCCGGCTCGGCCTCGCTGCCGCTCGGCTCGGTTTTGGCAGCGCACGCCGCGAGCGCAAAGATCATGGTCAGCGCCAGCAGCAAAGAGAGTGCTTTTTTCATTTTGAATGCTTCCCTTCCTTTGATTATGATGATGGTTTTTGTTTTTTCAGCAGAATCACGCTCAGCGCAATCACGATCCACCCGGCGAGAAAACCCGCAAGATCGAGCCAGACGTCCGAGACCTGTCCGCTCCGCCCGGCGGCGAAGAGCTGGATCGTCTCGTCCGCGAGCGCGGAGAGCAAACCAAAGCACGGCGCGAACCAGAGTCCATGGCGCACATCCGCCGCGAGAAACACCAGCGCGCCGAGCACGGCGTACTCCGCAAAGTGCGCCGCCTTGCGAATCAGATGATCCGTCAGCCACGGCAGCCACGTCTGCAGCAGCGCGAGGAAGTGGCCGGACTCCTGCTTGCTGACCGCGGCCGGCATCACGCTGTGGCCCCAGATAAAGAGCAGCCAGAGCGCCGCGAGCGCCCGGAAGACACGGCGTCGGGTCATGCCTGCTGCTCCCGGATGCGCTTTTTCCAGCAGCGGTGGCACATGGCGACGTAGCGGTCGTTGCCGCCGATGAGGATCTGCCCGCCCTCGGTGACGACGCGGCCGCTCTCGTCGATGCGGGCGTTGACCGTGGCCTTGCTGCCGCAGGCGCAGACGGTCTTGATCTCGGTGAGCGAATCGGCCAGCTCCATCAGGCGCTGCGCGCCGGGGAAAAAGTGCGTGAGAAAGTCGGTGCGCAGGCCGAAGCACAGCACCGGCACGTCCTGCTCATCGACAATGTCGCGCAGCTCGTCGATCTGCGCGGGCGTGAGAAACTGCGCTTCGTCCGCGATGATCACGTCCGTGCCGCCGGTTTTGGCATATTCGGCGCGGATGCTGTCCTCAGGCCGGATGACCTGCGCCCGGCGCTCGAGACCGATGCGGCTGCGGATGACGTCCGCGCCGTCGCGGTCGTCGATGCTCGGCTTGATGAGCCAGACGGTCATGCCGAGCTCCTCGTAGTTAAACTGCGTGATGAGCGCCTGCGCCGACTTGCTCGACCCCATCGCGCCGTATTTGAAATACAGCTTTGCCATTAGATACTCCCGTTCATATGTGCGCGGATTCTCTCCATGATCATATCCAGCGCGACCTGATTGTGCCCGCCCTCGGGCACGATGATGTCCGCATTGCGCTTTGAGGGCTCCACGAAGCGCTCGTGCATGGGCTTGACCGTGGTGAGATACTGGTTGACGATGCTCTCGAGATCGCGCCCGCGGTCGCGCGTGTCGCGCACGATGCGGCGCAGGATGCGCACGTCCGCGTCGGTATCGACGAAGATCTTGATGTCCATCAGATCGCAGAGCGCGGGCTCGGCGAAGATGAGGATGCCCTCCACGACGATGACCTTCGACGGGCGCACAAGCTGCGTGCGGTCGGAGCGGTTGTGCACCTTGTAGTCATAGATCGGGCTTTTGATCGTCTGCCCCGCGCGGAGCGCAGCGAGGTGCTTGACGAGCAGGGGCGTGTCGAACGCGTTCGGATGGTCGTAATTGAGCTTGGTGCGCTCCTCGTAGGTCATGTCGTCGTGCCGCTTATAGTAATTGTCGTGATACAGCACGCTCACGTTGCCGCCGAATTCGCGCAGGATGCGCCGGGTGATGGTGGTTTTGCCGCTGCCGGTGCCGCCGGCAATGCCGATGGTGATCATGTCTGCCATGGTGCAGCCTCCCCTTCTTGATTTCGCATTGATTGTACCACATCTGATTCCCTGTTTCAATGCGGCAAAAAGGAGTCTGCGTATTTTACAGCTCACAGGTTCTCATTCTTCAGCGCGTCGATCGGATTGTCCTTCTTGATCTTATCCATAGCATACAGCATCGTGACAAACACGACCAGAAACACGCTGCCGACGGCGATGACGATGCTGTACCACGGGATATAAAAGCCGCGGTCGAACGCCTGATTCGTGATCCGCCAGATGACCCACGTCATGCCGATGGCGGCAGGAAGGCCCCAGATCAGGCCCTTGACGCCGTAGATAATGCACTCATAGTTCATCATTCGCCGGAAGCCCTTATTCCCGAGTCCGATGGAGCGCAGCATGGCGAACTCTCTCCGCCGCAGCGATACGTTCGTGGAAATGGTGTTGAACACATTTGCGACCGCGATGAGCGAGATCAGGATGATGAACCCATAGGAAAAGACGTTGACCACCTTGACCAGCATGCGGACGGATTCTTCATTTGCTGCCGCGTCGTTGAGATTGGAAGCATCCATGCCGGCGTCGTTCAGCTTTGCCTTCATGTCATCAAAGACCTTCGCATGCTCCGGCGCCTCAAAAGCGAAATAGGTCTGGTAGATCAAATTGTCCTCTCCCAGCACAGCGGCCTCCATACTGTAAGGATAATACAGGGTGAATTGCTGAGCGCCCAGACCGAAGGTCGTCTGCTCAATCGCGGCGCCGATCTCAAAGGGAACACGTGTTTCGAACTCCGATTCCGGAAACTCCTTCGGCTGATCCCACTGCGGCTCACCGGTTTCCTCGTCAATCGGATAATAGATGGCAACGCTTGTTCCGTCCTCCGAAGTCGTGATATTGCCGTCAAAGATATACCCGTCAAGCTCTTTTGCCTCCGGCGTATAGACTGTGCCGGGCAGCCTGGACACATCCAGTGTGGGGGTGTTGATCCATTGATAATGCCCGTTTTTCTCGATCTGCTCTCGGTTCTCATTCCAGACCAGCGCCATCGGATGCTCCGGATCAAAATAGGGGGCGCTGTCCAGATTGTTTGCTTGGCAAAGCGCGCGAAACGCATCATCCCGCACAAAGGTCAGATATCCAAACCAAGTCTCAACATCCGCGCCCGAACTGAGATTCGCTGCGACAATGTCTCTCGGCAGATAAAGGTCTCTGCCCTCCATGTCATAATAGAGCGCGTCTGTCACGCCGTCCACACGGAGCATTTTCAGCACTTCGTCCGGATCTTCCTTGTGGTCACCCACAGTATAGTATTGGATGTCCGTGCTGTGCTCCGCATCCGCCGCTTCATTGACCGAATCCGTCAGATACGTGCAGAAGCTGGAGGCGGAGATGAACAGCACCACGCTCAGGAAAAGCGACACGATCGTGCTGCGATAGCGGCGGCGATTGCGCTTGAAGTTTTTGGACGCCATGGTGCCCTCAAAACCAAAGAGCTTTTCGGTGAGGCGGCTCGTGCGCACCTCCTTTGCCTTGAGCTTCACGTCCGCCGTCTGCCGGATGGAATCGATCGGAGAGACATGAATTGCCCTCCGCGCCGGGATCGCAGCGGAGATGAGCGTCGTCACAAGGCACACAACTGCGGAGGTCAGCAGCGCAACTGGGTGTAATACCAGCCGCATCTGCGTGGTCGCCCCGGTAAACAGCATGCCGGTGAAGGCGTTCCGCAGGCAGTAGAGCGTGGTGCCAATGCCGGCGCATCCCACGATCAGACCTGCGGGAATACCGACAGCAGAGAGCACCAGCGCCTCGTACAAAACACTTGTACGAATCTGCTTTTTCGTTGCACCGACGCTCTTCAAAATGCCAAGCTGCCGCGTGCGCTCGCTCACGGAGATGGAAAAGGAATTGTAGATCAGCGAGATTGAGCCAAAGGCAATCAGAAACACCAGCACGCCCGCAAAGCCATAAAGCAGCAGATTAAAGCTCTCTGAGCCGAACACGCCGTTGAACCGGCGCAGATCCGAGTGAATTCTCAGAAAACCTTCACTCGGGTGCGCATCGCACCATTTCAGAACACTGGACGGATGCTTCAGTGTATAGAACACCGTACAGTCTCCGGTTCCGCCGCCGCGGGTCAGCGCGGTGTAGCCGGGGCAGCCGAAGTCTTCCACCTCGGTGCTCAGCCGCTCATAGACGCCGACCACGGTATACCGGCGCTCCTTCGCAGCGCGGATTGATTCCGGCTTTCCATCCTCTATCGCTGTGAATGCCGAGAGTGCCGCGCCGCTTTCATCAACTCTCTGCCCGAGCGCGATCTTCAGCGTATCACCCTCGCTGTAATGCACACCGCCGTTGGAGGCAAGATGGGCAGGCAGGAGAATTTCGTTCTCATTTTCCGGCAGTCTGCCGGAGATCAGACGGACGGACAGCATATCCTCGATGCCGTCATCGATGGACTCCACCAAAAGATACGGCTTATATTCGTTGAGGCTTTCGATCTCGCCCCAGCCGACCTCCTGCCAGACGGCGCTGTCGGCAATGCCGTCTGTCCGGCGCAGCGCATCCGCCTGCTTTTGCGTCAGCTCGGCGTCAAAGACCAGCCAGCGGCCCTCGCGTTCTTCCACGCTTCGGATCAAAAACTGCTGTCCGCTGTAAGCGCCCTCAATGACGGCAGTGAACAGCGCCATGGAGAGAATGATGCCGATGATGGTAACCAGCGTTCGGCTGCGGTTTGCCAGGAGCGATTTGCGCGTAAAGCGGTGCAGAATGTTCATTTCGCACCTCCGCGAATGCGCTCATGGCGCACGATGCGCCCGTCCTCGATGGCAACGATACGGTCTGCCTGCAGCGCAATCGACTCGTCGTGGGTAATCACAATCAGGGTCTGCTTGTACTTCACGTTCGACTGGCGCAGAAGCTCCACGATCTCCTGGCTGTTGCGGCTGTCCAGATTGCCGGTCGGTTCATCTGCCAATACGACCGCTGGTGCGTTCATCAGCGCACGACCGATGCTGACGCGCTGCTGCTGTCCGCCGGAGAGCTGATTGGGAAGATTGTTCTTTCTTCCGCTGAGACCAAGCGTCTCCACCAGTTCATTCAGGCGCTCCTCATTCACCTTCCGCCCGTCCAGCAGAACGGGAAGTGTCATGTTTTCCACCACATTCAGCACAGGGATCAGATTATAAAACTGATAGATCAGCCCGACCTGCCGCCGACGGAAGATGGCAAGCTGCTCCTCGTCCTGCGCATACACGTCCTGCCCGTCCAGCCAGACCTTGCCCGAGGTGGGGCGATCCACACCGCCGAGAATATGCAGCAGCGTGGATTTGCCGGAACCGGACGGCCCGATGATGGCCAGAAACTCACCCTTCTCTACGCTGAAGGATACGCCATCCAAAGCACGGACTTCATTCTCTCCGGAGCCGTATACCTTTGTCAGATTTTCAATCTTCAATATTTCCATCATGTAACCTCCGTTTGGTTGATGAGGCTATCATATCAAAGGAAAGTGACAATCCGGTGACTTTCATCAAACCTTAATGAAGTCTTCATCCGGATTGCCACTTTTTTCGTTTCAGATCACGCTTTTATAAAATCGGATCGTAAATCTCGCGCCGCCGGTGGGCGCGTTTTCTGCCTTGATGGTACCGTTCTGTGCGGCAATGATGCTCCGCGAGAGCGCAAGCCCAATGCCCACGCTGTCATCCGACGAGCCTTCGCCCTTGTAAAAGCGGTCGAACAGATACGGAAGATCCGCTTTTGATATGCCCGGACCGTTGTCCTCGACGACGATCTCCGTAAACAGCGCGGTTTCTTCCGTCGTCACGGTGATCGTCCCGCCGACGGGCGTGTGCTCCATGCAGTTTTTCAGAATGTTGCCGAGCGCTTCTGTCGTCCAGTTGAGGTCACCTGCAAAATGCTCGCTCGCTGCATAAATGGTAAAGGACTGTTCCCGCAGCTCCATGGGAATCCGCAGCGGCTGGGCGGCTTTCTCAATCAGCTCTTCGACAGATACAGGTTCGGAGCGAAACTGCGCCGTTCCCGCGTCGATCTTGCTGAGCTTCAGCAGCGTCTCCACCAGCCACTGCACACGCTCCAGCTGCCGTCTCAGCTCGCGCGTCATGGAAAGGCGCCGATCATAGGGCAGGTCTTCTTCTCCGAGCATGGAGACCAGCAGATTCATGGAGGTCAGCGGCGTTCGAATCTGATGGAATATGTCTTGAATCGCCTCGGTCAGCTGCTGTTTATCCTCCGAGAGCTGGTTGGCCTGCTCCTGCAGTCGCGTCGTCATCTTTTGAAGCTCGCTGTTCAAAATCGAAAGCTCGCCCTCTGCGGCGTCTTCGATCAGCACCCGGTCCTGCCCGTGCAGAATCCGGTCGATCCGCTGGGCCAGTTCCTCCATCTTGCGGTAGCGCTGAACCGCAAAGGCGACGTGCGCCGCGCAAAACAGCAGACCGACCGCCAGCGCCGCAATTCCGTAGATCGGGCGGATTATAAAACCGATCAACGCCGCAGCAGCTGTGATGGAAAGGTCGATCAGCAGTTCCCGCTTTAATTCCGGGTTTCGTATGATTTTCATATCAGTCCACCCGATAGCCCAATCCGCGTACGGTTTTGATGATCTCCGGCTTCTGCGGGTCATCCTCAATTTTCTCGCGCAGGCGCTTGATATATACAGTCAGTGTATTGTCGTTTACGAAATCGCCGCCGGCATCCCAAATCTCTTCCAGCAAAGCGTTTCGCGTCAAGAGCTTTCCCCGCTGGTTCACGAAGGCCATGAGGAGCCGGAATTCCAGTGCGGACAGCTTGATCTCAGTTCCGTTTTTCGATACGATTCCTTTCTCGGTATCGACAGAGACGGAGCCCAGCATGACAACGCTGTTGGTTTTCCCGCTTCTGCGAAGGACGCTGCGAATGCGGCTCACCAGCTCACGCGGGCGAAACGGCTTTGCGATATAGTCATCCGCGCCCATGTCCAGCCCGCGCACCACGCTGTTTTCATCCCCGGATGCGGTGAGGAAAATGACAGGAAGCCCGTGCCCCTTTGCAGCCTCACAGACGGCAAAACCATTCCCCTCTGCAAGAGAAATGTCCAGGAGCAGCAGGTCGACGTTCTCGTTTTCGAGCGCAGCTAGCGCTTCCCGCTGGCTGGAAACAGAAACAATCTCAAAGCCTTCCGAGAGAAGGTACGCCTCCAGCGTTCGTATGATTGTAATATCGTCCTCGACGATCAGAATTGTTGACATGGTTATTCACCCATTCGATTCGAGCAGCCAATCCGCCACATCCACGATCTGCACTCCTTCATGCTGATAAGCTTCCTGGCGAGTGCGCGTGAGGATCATCTTCGGATAGGCGTCCTTGATTTTTAATAGCGGATCTACCTCGCGCCGGAAGGTGTCAGGATCATCAATGCTGCTCGCAACCTGAATATAAAGCTTTTCACTGCGCTTAATGGCGACAAAATCAATCTCTTTTTTGTACAGCACACCTGCGTAGAGCTCATATCCACGGCGAAGCAATTCGATTGCAACGATGTTCTCAATCATCCTGCCGTAGTCTGCGTTCTTTGTCCCGAGCTTGGCGTATTTGAAGGAATGGTCGCTGAGATAGTACTTGTCATTTGATGCCAAATACCGTTTCCCTTGAATGTCATACCGTCTGATTCTGTAAAACGCAAAAGCGTTGCAGAGATATTTGATATAGGCGCCGATGGTTCGGTCGTTTGTATTGACTTGTTCTCTTTTGAATGCCGCTGCCACGCTGCGGGTAGAAGTTTGGTTGGAGATGTTATCGATCAGAAAATCGCACAGTCGTTCCATCAGCGGCATATTGCGGATTCGGTATTTACGCTGGATGTCCCGAACGATGAGCGTGTTGAAGACATCCGAGATATAGTCATATTTTGATTCCGGTGTCTTATACAGATAGGAGCCGGACATGCCGCCCTCCTGAATATAGCGGTTGAAAGCGGCATACTGATCCGTCAGCTCAAAGTATTTCATGAATTCGCTGAACGAAAACGGAAACACTTCAATCTCAAAGGTGCGCCCGGTGAACAGGGTTGCAAGATCGCTGCTCAGCAAAAACGCATTTGAACCGGTGATATAGATATCATATTTCTCGGAAGCGTGAAGGCTGTTGATCGCTTTTTCAAAGCCTGTGCACATCTGGACCTCATCGATCAGCACAAAGTTATTCTTTCCCTGTGCATAGGCATTCTCAATGTGGTCATGCAAAGCGTGGTACTCCGTCAAGCCCTCAAACTCGTGCAAGTTGAAATTGATATGAATGATATTGGCGCTTGGGTCGCTTTCGCGCACATAAGACATAAGGGCATCGAGCAGCTTGGACTTTCCGCTGCGTCGAACGCCGGTGATCACCTTGATATCGGGCGTACCCATAACATCCTTCAGCTTGTTCAGATAAAAGTCTCGTTCGATCAATCTCATTGAGAATCACCTCGAGAGTTATTATATCCACTCTATTTCGCAAAATCAAGATTTTTTCGATTTTGCGAAACAGAGGGCAAATCCTCAGAATTTGAACTCTGCGGATTTGCCCTCTATATGATTAGAACTTTTGTATGATAGCTTTACGCAGCCGGAGCAAGGTTGAGTGTCGCAGCGCCTGCCACGGGCTCGAGGTACATGCTCTGCAGCTGGGCGAAATCGGCGTCCGTCAAACCGATGACATCGCGGAGATAGGCGTCCACGCCGCCGTAGCGGTCGATGACCGTGAGCGCGACGTCGAGCCACTTTTCGCTGACGCCTTCATACTTCTGGAACTCGGAGGCGATCCACTTGCTGTGGGTGTACTTATAGGCCTTGTCGTAGTTGGCCTGCGCCTTTTTCGGCCATGAAGTAGTTGGTGTTCAGGTACTCGGCACGCGCCACGTCCTCGCTCACGCCGAGGGCGCAGAGGAGCAGATACGCTTCAATGCCGGTGCGGTCCTTGCCGCTGGTGCAGTGCCAGAGCACCGCGCCCTCCGCCGAGAGGACTTCCTTGAAGAACTTCTGCGTGCCGCGGATCGCCATGGGATCGGAGATCAGCTGGCGGTACATGCCGGTCATGTAGGTGTCCATGACGCCGGAGCGGATGGCGCGCAGCATCATGAGCCAGTCCTCGCCCGTGATGGCGAAGATGTTGGGGATGGTCTGGGTGGAGATGTTGTAGGTCGTCGCGCCGGGGATCTTCTTGTCGGGCTTCGACAGACGCTCGGGCAGCATGCGCAGGTCGATGACCTTCTGCACGCCCTTGGACGCGAGCAGCGCAATGTCGTTATCCGAGGCGTCGGCGAGCTTCGCCGTGCGCAGCAGCTTGCCGAACTTGACCTGATACTGACCGTCCGCGGTGACGTAGCCGCCGAGATCGCGGCCGTTGTTCAGCGTCTCGAGGCCGACAATGGCGTGATGTTCAAATTTCTCTGCCTGCACCTGTGCTTCCGGCGTCACTGCGGCCATGGCCGCGGAGCCGAGCAGCATGGTCATGATCAGCACCATGCAGAGCAGCACCTTCCAGGTTTTCTTCATTTGTTTGCTCCTCCTCTTTTCCCCGCCGGGGCAGGCAGGGTGACTTTCAAACGGATGTGTCCCAATTTTACACGCTCAGTTGAATTTCGTCAATGGATTAGTTGCAAAAAAATAATCGCCGCAGGAAAAGAGCATGTCATCCTGAGCGAAACGAAGTGGAGTCGAAGGATCTTGGCAGAGCAGTCGGCCAGACGCTGACGGTTCTCTTCTGCTGCGGTGCCAGGATCCTTCGACTGCGCGCTGTCGCGCTCCGCTCAGGATGACATGCTTTTTTATTCGCTTTTGCTTTCCTTCTTCGGGTGCGGATTGCACCGCCCGTAATTGCGCGTCATGCGGGCGATCTTCTTTGCGAGATCGGCCGGAAGCTCCTTCGGCTGCAGCCGCCAGAGCCAGTTGCCGCCGAGCTTGCCGGGCGTGTTGATGCGGCTCTCGGCGCCGGTATTCAGCCAGTCCTGCAGCTGCGCGACGAAGAGCACCGCCACCGAGCTCATGCCGCCGCGGATCATGCCGATGTTGCGCCCCTCATCATCGTTCAGGCCGAGATACTCGTCCGCGAAGGCGACGTCGTCGGGATCGGCCTCGTCGCGCCAGGCGGCGAGGGTCGTGTTGTCGTGCGTGCCGGTGTAGCAGATGCAGTTGGGCGAGTAGGTATGCGGCAGGTAGTTGCTCGGCTCGCGCGAATCGAAGGCGAACTCCAGCACCTTCATGCCGGGCAGACCCGACTCCGTGAGCAGCGCCTGCAGCTCCGGCGTGATATAGCCGAGATCCTCGGCGATGAACTGCACGTCGTGGAACCAGCCGGTGAGCCGCCCGACGAGATCCATGCCCGGGCCCTTGACCCATTTGCCGTTTTTCGCCGTTTTCTCGCCGTAGGGCACCGACCAGTAGGCCTCGAAGCCGCGGAAATGGTCGATGCGCAGCGCGTCATAGAGCTTGGCCGCGCCCTCGACGCGGCGGATCCACCAGCCGTAGCCGTCGGCGCGCATGGCCTCCCAGTTGTAAAGCGGGGTGCCCCAGAGTTGGCCGTCCTCGGAGAAGTAGTCGGGCGGCACGCCGGAGACGGCGGTGGGCACGTTCTGACTGTCGAGCTGGAAGCTCTCGGGGCTCGACCAGGTGTCAGCGGAGTCCATGGCGACGTAGATCGGAATATCGCCGATGATGCCGACGCCATGATCGTGCGCGTAGGCGCGCAGGACGTTCCACTGGCGGAAGAAGAGCAGCTGCAGGAAGGAATAGAACTCCACGTCCTCCCGGAGCGACTCCTGATACCGCCGCACGGCCTCGGGGCGGTGCATGCGCAGATCGTCGTCCGGCCACTCCGTCCAGGGCTTGCCGGAGAAGTGATCCTTCGCCGCCATGAAGAGGGCGTAGTCCTCGAGCCAGCGGGCGTTTTCGCGCCGGAAGGCGGCGAACTCGTCCGCGAGCAGGGCTTTGCCCCGCGCGTATGCCTTTCGCAGGAGCGGGAAGCGGTTCTCATAGAGCTTGCCGTAGTCGACCTGCGCCGGGTCGCTGCCGAAGTCGACGCCCCTGAGCTCGCTCTTTTTCAGCAGACCGTCCTCGACCAGCAGATCGAGGTCGATGAAATAGGGGTTGCCGGCGAAGGTGGAATAGCACTGATAGGGGCTGTCGCCGTAGCTCGTGGGGCCGACGGGCAGGATCTGCCACCAGGCCTGATCCGCCTCGGCGAGAAAGTCGATAAAGTCATAAGCCGCCTGCCCCAGCGTGCCGACGCCGTACTTCGAGGGCAGGGAGAAGATGGGCAGCAGAATGCCGCTGCTTCGCTGAAGTTTCATAGTTACGTACTCCGTGTGATTGTGATTGCGGGCCGCCGAGGGCGTCTGCCCCTACATTGGGGTGCGCCGCGCTGCGGGTCGTCGAGGACGCCGACCCCTACGAAATAGCCTCGCAGAGTTCGCGCGAAAGCGCGAAGAAATCAAATCGTTTTTCCGGCGACATGTGCGGCGGAAAAACTCTCTCGGGCGAGCGTGACGCTCGCCTCTCGCGCCGACCAACCGAAGGGCGATGGAGCGCGAGTGTTCAAACCAGAGCTTGCAGAGCAAGCTCTGGTTTGAGGCGTCAGCCTTTGACCGCGCCTGCCGCCACACCTTTAATAATGTGCTTCTGGCACAGGAGGTAGAAGACAATGACCGGGATGATGCTCATGAGGATGAGCGCCATCGTGGCGCCGAGGTCGACCGTGCCGTAGCTGCCCTTGAGGTACTGGATATGGATCGGGATCGTGCGGTACTCATTGATGTCCAGCACGAGCGCGGGGAGCAGATAGTCGTTCCAGACCCACATGATCTCGAGAATGCCGACGGAGATCATGGTGGGCTTGAGCATCGGCAGGACGACCGAGAAGAACGTGCGGATCGGGCCGCAGCCGTCGATTGCGGCGGCCTCCTCGATCTCAATCGGGATCGACTTGACGAAGCCGACGAACATGAAGATCGCGAGCCCCGCGCCGAAGCCGAGATAGACAATCGGGATCGTCCACGGCGTGTTCAGATGGAGCTTGTCCGCCGTCTTGGAGAGGGTGAACATGACCATCTGGAACGGCACGACCATGGAGAACACGCAGAGGTAATAGATCGCCTTGCAGATGAGGGAGTCCACGCGGGCGATGTACCACGCGGCCATGGAGGTGAAGAGCAGAATGAGCGCCGTGGAGAGCACGGTGATCGAGAGGCTGTAGGCCGCGCTCTTCCAGAACGGGTAGTTGCCGAAGGTCATGCCCTTGATGAAGTTCTTGAAGCCGGCCCACATCTCCCCGAGGGGGAGGGCGAAGGTGTCGGTCTTGACGTAGGTGTTGTACTTAAACGAGTTGATGACCACGGTGAGCACCGGCAGGACGTAGATGATGCAGATGACCGCGAGCACCACAGACATGATCGTTTTGCGCCGCCGTTCGGCGGAGAGGGTTTTGCCCTTGTCCATTACTGCTGCACCTCCCTCTTGCGGGTATAGGCGAGCTGGATGAGACCGAGCGTCGCCACGAGGATGAAGAAGATGACGGCCTTCGACTGCGCCACGCCCTTGGAGGCGGAGTTGGAGCTGTAGAACGTGTTATAAATGTTCAGCGCCAGCATCTCGGTCGTCTTGATGTTCGTGCCGTCCGGCTGGATGATGAACGGCTGGCCGCCCGTGAGGGCGAGGTTCTGGTCGAAGAGCTTGAAGCCGTTCGTGAGGCTGAGGAAGGTGCAGATCGTGATCGAGGGCATCACGTTCGGGATCGTGATGTGCCAGAGCGTCTGCCACTTCGTGGCGCCGTCGATGCGCGCGGCCTCGAGCATATCGTCCGGCACGGCCTGCAGGCCCGCGATGTAGATGATCATCATATAGCCGATCTGCTGCCAGCACATGAGGATGATCAATCCCCAGAAGCCGAAGCGCGTCTCCATGAGGATGGAAGTTCCGTAGCGCGAGAGAATGCCGTCGAAGATCATGCTCCAGATGTAGCCCAGCACGATGCCGCCGATGAGGTTCGGCATGAAGAAGACCGTGCGGTAGAGGTTCGAGCCGCGGATGCCCTGCGTGAGCACATAGGCCACGGCGAAGGCGAGGACGTTAATCAATATCACGCTCACCACGGCGAAGAGCGCCGTATACCAGAAGGCATGGACGAACGTCGCGTCCTTCAGCGCGGTGAGATAGTTTCCGAAGCCAATGAATTTTGCGTCCCGGATGAGCTTGAAGCTGCACATGGACAGATAGATGCCCTGAATGAACGGCCAGACGAAGCCGATGATGAAGGCCGCCGTGACCGGGCCGAGAAACAGCCACGACCACTTGCGCATGGGCTTTTTCAGCGGCTGGCCGGCAGGGTGCTTGTCGCGTTTTCTGACGCGGTTGGGGTTGTCTTTTTTCCTGCTCAAGGGATCACTCCTCTCAGAGGGTTGATGAAAGGGGCGGGCGAAATCGCCCGCCCCCTGATGTGTGATGCGTTGGTTTGTATGTGCTTGCTTAGCCGTTCACGGCGGCGTACTGGGCAGCCCAGCCGTCCACGAACGCAGTCTTGACGAGATCCCAGTTCGCGTCGGTGGGATCGGCGTTGTAGGCGTTCAGAGCGGAGACGAGGGCGGCGCGATACTCATCGACGTTGGGCTGATAGTTCGTGGCCCAGTCCATGACGTAGTTGCCGGCGGCGGTGTAGGCGTCGGCGGCGGCGAGGAAGCCGTTGGTGCTCTCGGCAGCCTGCTTATAGGGCATGACGCCGAAGGTGTCGACGAGCATGCGGGAGGCCTCGGGATCGGTGACGCACCAGACCATGAAGTCCATGGTGGCCTGCTGGTCGGCCTCGGAGGCGGCGCTGTTGATGGCCCAGTAGTTCTCGGTGCCGCAGTTCAGACCGGCCTTCTCCTCACCCTGCACGCCGCAGTAGTAAGGAATCATGGTGGCGTTCGGCACGGCCTCGGAGACGGCAGCGTACTCCCAGGAGCCGTTGACGAAGAAGGCAGCCTTGCCGGAGATGAACTCGTTCTCGGCGTCGTGGCCGCCGGTGGCCAGATCCTTGCGGTCGGTCAGGCTGTTGGTGACGCAGAGGTCATAGAGGTTCTTGAAGTTGTCGAGGTAAGCGCCCGTGATGCTCGCGGGGCACTCGGTCCAGGCAGCGCCGGCGGCCTGCTCCTCGTAGTAGTACTCGAGGTTGGCCATGTGGCCGGTGAAGCGCCAGGAGGAGGAGTCGTCCATGTCGCAGGAGGTGAAGGCGTCGAAGCCGAGCTCCTCAGCGCGGGCGTGGATGTCCTCCACGACGGCCTTGAGGCTCTCAAAGTTCTTGATCTCGTCCATCGTGTGGCCGGCCTGCTCAATGAGGTCGGGGTTCACAATGAGGCCGTAGCACTCGTAGCAGTAGCCGATGGAGCAGAGCTTGCCGTCGGCGTCAAAGAGCTGATAGGCGTCGGTGTTGAGCTGCTCGGCGATCGGGGTGCCGTTCAGGTCGAGGGCGTAGTCGCCCCACTCCTTGACGGCGTCCTGGTTGCCGATGACGAAGAGGGTCGGAGGAGAGGGCTTGTCCCTCTCGCTCATGAGGGTCTGGTTGTAGGTGCCGGAGGCGGCGGTGACGACCTTGACGGGCACGCCGGTCTCCTCGGTGTACATCTTGGCGACTTCCTGCAGGACCTCGTCAGACTCGGGCTTGAAGTTCAGCCAGTAGACGGAGCCGTTGGAAGCATCGCCGGCGGGCTCGGCAGAGCCCTGAGCAGGCTCCTGCTTGCTGCCGCAGCCAGCGAGCAGCGCGAGGCAGAGAACCAGCGCCAGAACCAATGCAAGTGTTTTCTTCATGGGTTTGTGCATCTCCTTTTCAAATTGTAAGTCCCGCGGGGTCACAACTCCCCGCCTGACATAATATAGCACTGCGGCCAATTGAAGTCAACAAGGGTTACTAATTTTTGGCAGTTTCGACGGAAAATGGCGTGGACGGAGTAAATGTCCACGCCGAACCCCGGCGCATTCACACCGCAGGGGCCGACGCCCCGGCGGCTCGCGCAGAACCGTTTTCAATCCAAATAAACGTGAGGCGAATTCGCACCGATTGGTCGAATTCGCCTCTTTTTTCATTATTGAATTTCCTGCTCCAGCGCGTCAAACTCCGGCGTGGAGAAAAACTCACCCAGCGTCATATCCAGCCCGTCGCAGAGCTTTTTGATCGTCAGGATTTTCGGATCGGTGCTTCTGCCGTACAGAATGTTCTTGACCGATGACGGCGGCAGCGCGCACATCGTGGCGAGCTTGTTGATGGTAATATTGCGTTCTGCGCACAGGCTCATAATCCGATTTTTGATGACCGTGATCGTGTCCATGGAATCGCCGCCCTTTCTCCTGCAAGCATATAGAATCCAGCTTGCAAAAGTAGGCTACCCATGCTACTATTCAGGCTATACATAGCCTAAAAGGAAGAGGCGAAGCTATGAATCATCAAAAACAGCAGCTGCTCAAATCCGCCGCGCGGCTTGCCCGGCTCGGGCTGGACGTCTACGCCGCGCGCGAGACGCTGCGCCGCCTCGCGGAGCGCGGCGCAGCCTACGACTCCGAGGAGATGCTCCGCGCCTACAAGCGCTTCACGGCGCTCGACAGGCAATGGCGGGAGCTGGAGCAGAAGCATCTCGCGCTGCGGGAGGAGATTGCACAGAAAGCAAGCAAAGAATAATCTAATCCGTATTTCCTTTGTAGACTAGTAAATTACATCTCTGAGCGCGTAGTCGGTTTGCAGTATGGTACGTTTGAATTTGCACAGATTGACCTTGAGCAGAGATTGATTGTTTCCAAGAAGCGGCGTAGAATGCCGCCCAAAAAAGTGTAACCCATGTTGTTGGACAAAGTGTTACCTATGTGGGCTTGACAGGGGTCGTCGCCCCCTACGAGGAGTGCGGTGCGAATTCGCCCGAGATTGGTAATCAAATTGGTGATCCCTGCACGGGTCGTCGAGGACGCCGACCCCTACGATGAGATGCGGCGCCCCTGCATTGGATCAACCGCAAAGCCCGCCTTTCGGCGGGCTTCTTGCATTCTGCACCATTTTATTATACAATGAGTCCATCTCTAACTGGTAGTGGAGGCAGGGTATGAAACTGAACTACAAGCGCACCGTATTGGTGGGCCTCGCGTTTTTCCTGATCTGTGCCTTCTGGCAGGCGTATGACAACACGATCCCCCTCATTCTGACGAACAAATTCGGCATGTCGCAGGCGCTCTCCGGCGTGATTATGGCGCTGGACAACATTCTGGCGCTGTTCATGCTGCCGCTCTTCGGCGCCATCTCCGACAAGAGCAGGAGCCCGAAGGGCCGTCGCACGCCGTTCATCCTCTGGGGCACCGTCGTCGCGGTGGCGGCGTTCGTGTCGCTCTCGCTGGTGGACGCGGCGCAGCTGAAGAATCTCGGCGACGTGGCAAAGATCGACGATCCCGCCGCGCTCTCGGAGATCTACGAGCTTGAGCAGGACGCGACGCTGCAGACGCCCGACGGCGAGACCTTCGTGCTGGGCGACGTGTTCACGGAAGAGGAGTTCACCCAGATCACGAGCCAGATCCAGGGCGACGAGAAGACTGTCACGAACCCGGATTACACCAACTACGTCACGCCCGCGCGGCAGGCCGTGGCACACCAGATCGCAAAGGACAACCCGAGCACGCTCATTCTCTTCATTGCGCTGCTCTTAATTACGCTCATCGCCATGGCGACCTTCCGCTCCCCCGCCGTGGCGCTGATGCCGGACGTGACGATCAAGCCGCTCCGGTCGAAGGCAAACGCCGTGATCAACCTCATGGGCAGCGCGGGCGGCATTCTCGTGCTGGCGCTCGGCATGGTCTTCGCCACCAGCAGCGTGAAAAACTCCCTCATGAGCTACAAGGTCTACTTCGGCGTGATCGCCGCCGTGATGCTCCTCGCGCTCATCATTTTCCTGCTCACGGTGAAGGAACCGAAGCTGGTAAAACAGATGCACGAGGACTCCAGGCGCTTCGGCATCGAGGAGGACGAGCCGGACGCCGAGCCCGGCGCGAGCCGCGGCCTCTCCGCGGGCGAGAAGAAGTCGCTGCTCTTCATCCTCGCGTCCATCGTGCTCTGGTTCATGGGCTACAACGCCGTGACGAGCAAATACTCCGTCTACGCCTCGAACATTCTGCACAAGGACTACAACCTCACGCTCATCATCGCGCAGGCCGCGGCGATCATCTCGTATCTGCCGGTCGGCATCGTGGCGAGCAAGGTCGGCCGCAAGAAGACGATTCTCGCCGGCGTCGTGATGCTCGGCGTGTCCTTCGGCGTGGCGGCGTTCCTCCGCTCGGAGAGCCCGACGATGCTCATGAACCTCATGTTCGCCCTCGCGGGCATCGGCTGGGCGACGATCAACGTCAACTCCTTCCCGATGGTCGTGGAGCTCTGCTCCGGCGCGGACGTAGGCAAATACACCGGATTTTACTACACCGCCAGTATGGCCGCGCAGGTCGTCACGCCCATGTTCTCGGGCTTCCTGATGGACCATATGGGCATGACCGTCCTCTTCCCCTATGCCACGATCTTTGTGGCGCTCGCGTTCGTCACGATGCTGTTCGTCCGCCATGGCGACAGCAAGCCCGTGGCCGCGAAGGGGCTCGAGGCGCTCGACGTGGATGATTAAAAATTTGGAGGATAGATTATGGATCGTTTGACCAAGAAACTGAAGAAGGGCGGCTATTCCGCCAACCGCCATCCCGAGGCGGAGCTGCAGGAGCGTCTCGACCAGCTCCTCGGCGTGCACCAGTACTGGATGGAGCAGGTGCAGGAGATGGAGCAGGGCATCGCGCAGGCCTCCGACATGGGCCCCGAGGGCGATCTGACGCTCCTGATGCTCAAGGCCGCCTACAACGCGATCGTGCGCATCGGCCGCCGGTTCGAAACGGCGCATCCGCTCAAGGACAACGAAGACGATCTCGCCACGCAGCTCGGCAAGCTCGAGGATCTCTATGAGACCGCGATCATGGAGCAGGACGAGATCCGCGAGGGGCTCGACGAGTGCAAGGACCGCGGCTATACCGACAACTTCGCCTACAACGAGCTCATGACCGCAAAGCTCGGTCTCACGGAGCTCATCAAGCGCTTTGAGATCGCCGTCGGCGAGCGCGAGGACGACCCCGACCCGCACCGCTACTGGCCGGAGAGCGTCCGGGAAAATGACCAATAAACCGCTAACGCTTCAAAAGAGAGCCTGCTTTAGGGCGGCTCTGACAAGGAAGTATCAGGTTTTGAGCGGCCCTATTCCGCCCAAACTTCATGAAAAAAATCCGGAAATCCACCAAGGATTCCCGGATTATTTCATTTTGCCTGAACGAAATATGGCTCGCTCAAAACTGCTT
>JBGUHV010000018.1:0-7423 GCA_045112425.1 Oscillospiraceae bacterium | reverse complement strand
ATCTGCTGAAATTGGGCGTCTTTTTTCGCCGATTGATGACTTCCGCGAGGATTTACAGTCCGTTCATTGACGTTGGCTTCCGGAACGGATATAATATCCTTGTGTTTTTTGAAGAAAATGGAGGCGGCATCATATATGATTTTTTATCTGCTCTGGATCCCCGCTGCGCTCACGACGCTGGGGGTGTTCTGCATCTGGACGGCGCTGAGCAAATGGTGGATTCTGCTGGTTTTGCCCCTGGCCTTTCTCCTTTGGAACGGGCTCTATCTGCTCTATACCTGGATCATCTGCCGCCGCGTGGACATCCACGGCGAATGGAAGGGCATCAGCCCCTTTTATCAGAAAAACACGCTTCTGTTCATCGACTGGCTGCTGGCCGTCACGCGCGTAAGCTATGAGCTGCGGGGCACGGAGTGGCTGCCGGAGGGCGAGTTTCTGCTCGTGAGCAATCACCGCTCCGCCTTCGACCCGCTCGCGACGCATGCCGCCCTGCGCGACCGGCCCTTTGCCTTCATCTCGAAGCCGGAGAATATTTATAAGCTCTATCTCGGCGCCGCCGCGTGGAGCGCGGGCTATCTCCCGATTGACCGCGAAAACGCCCGCAACGCGCTCAAGACGATCAACGCCGCGGCCGACCGCATGAAGAATCATATCTGCTCCTACGGCATCTATCCCGAGGGCACGCGCACGAAGGACGGCAACCTGCAGGAGTTCCACCACGGCTCGTTCAAGGCCGCGCAGAAGGCGCACGTTCCCGTCGTCATCATGGCCACGGAGAACACCGAGCAGGTGCTCAAAAACTTCCCCTTCCGCCGCACGAAGGTCGTGCTTACGATTCTCGAGACGATTGACGCCGACGAGGTGAAGGCGAGCAAGACCAGCGCACTCGCCGAGCACACGCAGGCGCTGCTGCTCGAGTATTTGGGGCACTGACCTCAGACGGCCGAAAAACAAGCTGATTACGCTGCCGCTCCTTACCAAATCAAAGCAAAAGCTTTGATTTGGAGAGGAAGAACGGGGGCGCGGATACAGAGCCGTCATTCCACATAACCAAATTGAAACGCTGTTTCAATTTGGAGAGGAAGACCGGAGAAGCGGATGTGAAGCCGTCGAGCTTGCCTCGGCTGCGGAACGGAGCGCGTCCGGTCTGACGATGCGCGGCTGCGGCGTGGAGCAAGCCCGTTCTGACGATGCCGCACATGTCGCCGGAAAAACGATTGGATCTTATTCGCGCCTTCCGAGGCGCGAACTCTGTGAGACTATTTTGACGTGCTTCGGCGCAGACCTTTTGGCCTGCGCCGTTCTTTTTTAACTCTTAATTGTCTCCCAAACGTGGATTTTTCCGCGCTTGTGTGATACTCTGTTGATAATCCAGTTTGTGAATATCACAGGAGGAATTGCTTATGAAACGAAAAGGACTCTCGCTCCTGCTCGCGGCGGTTTTGCTGCTGAGCCTCACGGTCGGCGCCGTTCCGGCGCGGGCGGCGGCGGAGGCTCCGGCGCCTGCCGATCCCGGCGAGCCGGTGCGCATGATCGTGGAGCTGGAAGAGTCCCGGGCCTTCCCGCTGAGCCTTTTTGTCAAAACGCCCTCGCGCGAGGACGTCAAGGACGCCATCCGCGAGCTCGTCGAGACGGCGGCGCCGCTCTCGGCGGAGGGCGAGGATGCGCCCAAGGTCACCTTCGGCTATGACTACTCCGTGCTGCTGCAGGGCTTCTCCCTCACGGCGCCAGAGGGGGTTCTCGATGAGATCCGCGCGCTCCGCGGCGTGCGCAACGCCTTCGTCGCGCAGACGTACACGCTCGTGGAGCCCGAGGGCGGCTGGGCCAACGCCGATTCGCAGGCCGTCGTCGGCGCGCTGGACGCGCACAAGCGCGGCTGCACCGGCGAGGGACAGGTCATCGCCGTGCTCGACACGATGCTCCTGCCCGAGCATGAGGCCTTCTCCGGCACGGTGCCGAATCCGAAGCTCTCCAAGGCGGACGTTGCAGAGAAGCTGCCCTCGCTGACCATTGCGGAGGAGGCGAGCGCGGACGCGCTCTGGCACAGCGACAAGATCCCCTTCTGCTTCGACTACTATGACCACGACGCGGATGTGACGAGCGAGAATCCGCACGGCACGCACGTCTCCGGCATCGCCGCGGCCAACGGCGGCGAGATCATCGGCGTTGCGCCGGATGCGCAGCTGCTGTATATGAAGGTGTTTGACTGGAACGACAGCTCCGATGAGGACGCCATCCTCGCCGCGCTGGAGGACGCCGTGGTGCTCGGAGCGGACTGCGTGAACATGAGCCTCGGCATGCCCGGCGGCTTTGCCGCATATCCGAACGAGACCACGCAGCGCGTGTATGAAAATCTCCGCGCCGCGGATGTGACGCTCTGCTGCTCTGCGGGCAACGAGGGCCCGTTTTCCGTGCTGGGCTGGCCGACGCCGGTCACCATGCCGGACGGCAGCACCGTCGGCAGTCCTGCGTCCTATGACGCCGCGCTGGCCGTTGCGAACATGACCATGCGATCCTACGAGTGCATCCATGCCGGCGGTCAGGATTATTACGCGGTTGACGGCGCAAACGGCAGCAACGGCACGATCCCGCCGCTGTCCACGCTCGGAGAGACGGAGCTCGACGCCGTGGACTGCGGCGACGGCAGCGGCGAATATCCCGCCGAGGCGGCCGGCGCTGCCATCTTTCTGGATCTGCGCGATTACTGGGGCGGCTACAGCCAGCTCTATCTGCGCGCGCAGGAGTCCGGCGCAAGGCTGATTGTGTTCTGCCTGGACGATACCTGGCAGTATGCCAGCGGCTTTGAGGAGGAGGACGGCAAGGTTCCGCTTGTGTTCTGCTCCTATGACGCGGCCAGAGCCATTCTGGACGGACAGAAGCGCATCTCCGTCGACGGAGCGCGGGTCACGGCCTATCCGCCGGACAACTCCACCAGCTGGGGCCCGGCGCCCGAGCTGAAGCTCAAGCCGGAGATCGCCGCCATCGGCGCGCAGGTCTATTCCTCCGTCGCCGGGAGCACGGACGCATATGAGCGCATGTCCGGCACGTCCATGTCCTCGCCCCAGGCGGCAGGCGAGCTCGTTTTGCTGCGGCAGTATCTGAAGGAGAAAAACTATGATACGCCGCTCACGCTCACGCAGCTGGCCGAAACGCTGCTCATGTGCTCTGCCGAGCCCGTGACGGATCCGATCAACGGCGGCGGCTTCATCTCCCCGCTGCGGCAGGGCGCGGGCATGGGCAACATCGTCTCCGCCATGGACGCCAAGGCGTGGATCTCCGTGCCGGGCTCTGAGCGCCCCAAGGCCGAGCTCGGCGCCGGGGAGGGTCCCTTTACCTTCTCCTTCACGGTGCACAATCTCACGAATGAGCCGCTGACCTATCGCTCCGAGGTGCTCGCGCTCGCGCAGGATATGGCCGATGGCCGCTTCCAGCTCACATCGACGAATTACGCCGGAAAGGGCGTGGATGTTCAGATCCGTGACGTGATCTCTGTCCCCGCCGGGGGTGAGCAGACCGTCACCGTCACACTCACCGTGACCGACGCCTTCCGCGAGGCGGTTGCCGCGGCGGAAAACGGCGTCTTCCTCGACGGCTTTGTGCGCCTCTATGCCGAGGACGGCTCCGGCTCGGATCTCGGTCTGCCGTATCTGGCCTTTGCGGGCGACTGGGAGGCCGCCCCGCTGCTGGATCTGGAGGGCGCGCATGCCGCGCCGCGTCTGGTGAGTTTCACGGATACGGAGCTCGGCACCAACCCGGCGGAGATCGTGGAAACCGTGGACGAATACGGAAATGTCCACACCGCACCCTATGTGGATCCGGACGCCGCCTCAATCTCTCCGACGGGAGAGTACCTCTTCAGCGGCTTTCGGAGCCGCACCGTTCTGCTGCGCCCCGCAGCGTGGGTCAGAGTGGTGCTGACCAACGAGGACGGGGAGATCGTCGAGCAGCATGAGCAGACGAACGTCCGCCGCTCCTGCCTCACGGGCGACGGCGATTTTCAGGAGTTTATGGAAAATCAGCTGGATATGCAGGGCTCGTTCTATGCGTTTGACGATGAGGGCGAGTGGCTTCCGGAGGGCTGGTATACCTACACGGTGTCGGCCCGTCTCGCCGGCGGCGAGAAGGAGGAGAGCTGGTCCAAGCGCATCTACTGCGACTGGACGCAGCCGGAAATGCAGTATGAGATCTCCGGCGAGCCCGGCAGCCGCACGCTCAGTCTGACCGTTTCGGACAACTTCAAGCTGAGCTACTTCACCGTCGCCGCGCCGGCCACCTGGGTTCTGTCGCCGGATGCGTTCGTCGTCACGGATCTCGGGCTGGAGCACGGGCGGTATGACAGCCTTCCCTATGTCAAGAGCCTCACAAAGGCGGACGGGGTCTATACGCTCGAGCTCGATCTGGAGGCGTTCCTGCAGCATCTGAACGGTCTTGGCCTGCGCACGGATGTGCTCCAGCTCGAGGCGAAGGACTACGCGGACAACACCGCGAGCGAGCTCATCACGCTCTCGGAGGATTATTATCCGCTGAGCATCACGATTGACCAGCCTGAAATCTACCTCGCGCTCAGCGAGACGACACAGCTGCATGCCATCCTGCAGCCGGAGGACTGCCCGCACAACAAGATCACCTGGGAATCCATGGACCCGTCCGTTGCGACCGTGGATGAAAACGGTTTCGTGACCGCCGTGGGCGAGGGCTGGACGCAGATTTACGCGCACAGCGAGGTACCGGAGGGCGCCTTCCCGCTGACGGGCATCTGCGATGTGAACGTGCACAGGTTCATACCCCAGGGCTATCAGATCACGTTCGATCCTATGGGCGGCACGTGCCCGGTGCCGGCGCTGTACACCATCGAGGCGGAGGGCCTGCCCTATACGCTTTTGAGCTATCCGCCCGCCGAGCGCGAGGGCTATACCTTCCTCGGCTGGTTCCTGGAGAGCGAGGGCGGCGAGCCGCTCGAGCCGCTGTATCTCTTTGAGGGTGATACCACGCTCTATGCACACTGGGCGAAGGACGGCGAGCAGGAGGGCTGCGACGGCGGCGACAATTGCCCGAGCAGGGCGTTTGTCGACGTGGAGCGCGGCGCGGACAGCTGGTACCACGAGCCGGTGGACTGGGCGGTGGTCAAGGAGATCACCAACGGCAGAGACGAGACGCACTTTGCGCCGATGGCCGTGTGCAAGCGCGCCGAGGCGGTCACGTTCCTCTACCGCGCCGCGGGCTCGCCCGCCGTGGCGGAGAGCACGGTCAACCCCTTCATCGACGTGAAGGAGAGCGATTATTTCTACAACGCCGTCCTCTGGGCAGTGCAGGAGGGCGTCACGAACGGAGTCTCTGACGATACCTTCGCGCCGAAGGCCGAGTGCACCCGCGCGCACATTGTCACCTTCCTCTTCCGCGCAAAGCAAGCGCAGCCGGCTGCGGACGCGGAAAAGCCCTTCACCGACGTGCCGGCGGACACCTGGTACACCGACAGCGTCCTCTGGGCGGTGCAGGAGGGCATCACGAACGGCGACGGCGCGGACGATATCTTCCACCCCAACGTGGGTTGCAATCGCGCGATGATCGTGACCTTCCTCTACAGAGCGCAATAAACCCAATATGAAAAACTCCACCGGAATTCCGATGGAGTTTTTTGACTTTCAGAGCTTTGAGGCGATCAGGTTTCCCAGACGCTGCATGCCGGTTTCGATCTGCTCAGGCGTCACGTTGCCGAAGCTGATGCGCATACAGTTTTTGCCTCTGCCGCCGCGGTCGGTGAAGAAGCCCTCGCCCGCGATGTAGGCCACGCCCGCGGCCTTCGCCTCGTGCAGGAGCGCCGTCGCGTCGATGCCGCCGGGCAGCTCCACCCAGCTGAAAAGCCCGCCGTCGGGGAAGACCCACTTCGTGCCCGCGGGCATGTACTTTTCCAGCGCCGCCATCATGGCGTCGCGCCGCTCGCGGTGCACAGCGCAGAGGTTTTTCAGATGCTCGTCGAAGTATCCCCTTGCGAAAAACTCCGCGCAGAGGATCTGCGGCAGCATCGCCGTGTGCGAGTTCGTGGCGATCTTCGCGTCGATGAGGTGCGCGATGATCTCCTTTGTCGCGTGCACATAGCCGAGGCGGCTGCCGGGGGAGAAGATCTTGGAAAAGCTGCCCGCCATCACCGTGTGCCCCGTTTTGTCATAGGACTGGATGGGCAGGAGCGGCTCGCCGGAGTAGCGCAGGTCGCGGTAGGGATCGTCCTCGAGGATGATCACGTCGTATTTGCTGCCGAGCGCCGCGAGCGCGGCTCTCCGCTCGGCGGGGAGCGTCTTGCCCGTCGGGTTCTGGAAGGTGGGGATCACGTAGACCATCTTCGGATGGTACTGCTGAATTTTCGCCTCCACGTCCTCGATGACGATGCCGTGATCGTCCATCTCGCAGCCGATGCACTTGGCCTCGAACATCTCGAAGATCTCCACGCAGTGGACAAACGACGGCGACTCGCAGAGAATCACGTCGCCCGGGCTGATGAACACCTGGCAGAGGAGGTTCATCGTCTCAAGCCCGCCGTTCACGATGAGGATATCGTCGGGGTCGGCGTCGACGCCGCTGGGCTTCAGGAGCGTTTCCGCCACGATCTCGCGCAGCTGGCGCACGCCGGGCACGGGCCCGTACTGCAGCGCCTCCACGCCGCGCCCCTCGCGGCGGAGCACCTCATCGGCGATCTCGTGCAGCTGCTCGACCGGCAGCGCCACGGACGCCGGCGCGCCCCCGCCGAAGGAGATGATCGACGGGTCGCTCATCGCGCCGAAGAGCCCGCGCAGCACCTCGGCGGTCTGCTCCATGTAGGCAAGACGCTTTGCAAATTCAGGCATGGCGCACCTCCCGCGTTACAGCTCGAGTTCCTTCTCGTACTCGGCGAGGAAGGCCGCAAACTCGTCCTTGTCGCCGGTGAATTTATACTTGTGCTCCGGCGCGGGGAAGGCACCGGACTTGACCTCCGCGATGTAGTCGGCCATGCCCTGCGTGGCGATCTCGCCGAGGTTGCAGTATTTCTTGGCGAACTTCGGCGTGAAGTTCTTGTAAACGCCGAGCGCGTCGGCGGCGAGGAGCACCTGCCCGTCGCAGTCCGCGCCCGCGCCGATGCCGTAGACCGGGATCGGAAGGAGCTTGTGGATGAAGCTCGCCGTCTCCTCCGGCACGCCCTCGAGCAGCAGGCAGCGCGCGCCCGCCTTGTAGACGGCGACGGCGTCGTCGATGACGGCCTTGGCCGCGGCGGCGTTCTTGCCCTGCACCTTGAAGCCGCCCATCGCGGCGGAGGACTGCGGCGTGAGCCCGACGTGGCCGAAGACCACGATGCCGGCCTTCGAGATGGCCTCGATCTTGTCGGCCACGGCGACGCCGCCCTCGAGCTTGATCGCGTCCACGCCGCCCTCCTTGATGACGCGCACGGCGTTGT
>JBGUHV010000017.1:0-2398 GCA_045112425.1 Oscillospiraceae bacterium | reverse complement strand
CCGGGCGGAGGAGAAAGAAGTCGTCGTTAAAGTAGACGAAATGCTCCGCGAGACCGGGGATGCGGTGCAGATTCAGCTCAATCGGGTGCGAGCTGAAGGTTGGCAGGTATTCCGCCGGGAGATAGTCGCGGTGGTCGAGCAGCGTGAGCTTCTCCTGCGCGGTGTTGAGCCAGGGCGGGCACTGCCCGTCCGTGATGAGCCAGATGCGGTTCACCCACGGCGCAAACTGCTCCACGGCGCGGAACCAGTAGCGAAGCGTGCCCCAATCGCGATAGCGGTTGGCGGCGACATCCACATTCAGCTCCGGCTGATACTGCTGCTTCTTCTGCAGCCAAACGGGGTCTCCCCCGTCCACCCAGGGAATGACAAAATCAATCGGGTATTCCGGCACGGTCATGCCGTCTCTCCTTTCACAAGGCGCAGATAGGTCTTCCACATCGTCCGATAGGCGCCGAAGCCCATGGAGAGCGCGCGGGCGGCGAGCTTATCGCGCCGGGGCGCCGCGGGATCGCGGGCGACGGCGGGCGCGTGCTCGCGCAGAAAGCGGAGAATCTCCTCCCGCTCCGGCGAGGACTCGCAGTCGAGCATCTGGTTGAGCGTGCTGAAGCGCGCATAGACGCGGCGGCGCAGCGCTGCCTGCTCCAGCTCCGGCCAGCGCGCCGTGACGGCTTCGGCCATGCCATCCGTCATCTCGAGCAGATCGAGCTTGCGGGGATTGAACGCACCGGTGACGATGGAGCCGCCGCGGATCATATAATGATAATAAGGCTCACAGCCGACGGCCACCTCGCTGCACTGCATGATCAGGCGGTAGGTCGTACCCATATCCTCAAACAGGCGTCCGACGGGATAGCGCACGTCCGCAAAGAGCGCGCGCCGATAGAGCTTTGCGCAGGCGGAGGTGTCCACCTCGCGGTGATAGAGCATGCTCTCCATGGCGTCCTTGGCGCGCATCTGCTTCGGCTCAAATGTCGAAGGCGTTTGAATCTTCCCGTTCGGATAGTGAAACGCAATCTGACACATGGCGAGATCCGTGCCGAACTGCTCGCAGAGCGCATGGAGATACGCAAGGTACTCCGGATCCACAAAATCGTCCGAATCGACGAAGGCGACAAATTCGCCCCGCGCGCGCTCGAGACCGAAGTTGCGCGCGTCGGACAGGCCGCCGTTCGGCTTGTGATAGACCGCGATGCGCTCGTCCGTGGTTTTCAGCGCATCACAAAGTTCGGCGCAGACCGAACCGGAGCCGTCATCAACGATGAGCAGCTCAAGGTTTTCATAGGTCTGCGCCAACAGAGATTTCACGCACGACTCCAGATAAGCCTCCACGTTATACACGGGGAGGATGACGGAAATCAGCGGTTTGTTCAAGGATGGTTCCCTCCAAGGAGATCAGAAACTGGCATCATATTTCTGATTCATGAATTTCGCCTTCAAAAATGCGGTGCCCTTCTTTGCCCAGTTGACCGGCTCCATGTGTATGCAGGGGATCTCCCGCAGCTCCTGAGGCGCAATGACGCCGGTTTTCAGCTGCTGATCGAGCCAGACGTTGAAGATGATTTCGCTCACGCGGCCGTAAAACCGGGCCTGAAAGGCGTCCAGCTCCACGTCCTTCATGCGCTCGCGAAGGGCAAAAAGAATGCCAAACAGCCACTGACAGTAGGCATCCAGCAGATCCCGGCGGAGAATCATCATGTTGAACATATAACCCCAGGTGCGGTTCACCACAGCGTCATAGCTCTCGAGATACTCCGGGCAGCGCTCCGCGATGATCTCGCGGGTCTGATCCAGCTGATCTGCGTAATGCGTGTGTGCATAATGGCTGTACAATGTTTCGATATAATACCTGCGCTTGCCGGGCACGATGACCTTCGTCTGCTCCAGCAGCGGCAGCAGCTCGTCCGACTTGAGGACGCTGTCAAAGGGGTCCTTCCCCTTTTTGTGAAGAGAGAAATGGCGGCGGTAGTGCACAAGGCCGATATAATCCGCGTCGAGATTCTTCCACGCCCAATAAAGCCCCGTGAGCTCGCAGAAGCTGGGGTTCAGCGCGGAGATATTCTCGCCGGTATCATCCCGAACGTAGCCCGGATCCTGCGTGTGGCAGGCCGCGCCGACGTGCAGCGGGAGATACATCGGGTCATCCGGCATGCGGTAGGTCTTGTGCGCCGCGATGATGATGGTTACTTTATCAGACATTCCAATCCCGTTCCGTCAAACCCCGTCGCCGCGGAACACGGCGCCGAAGGTCTGGAAAATCAGCTTCCAGTCGAGCAGGAAGCTCCGGGTGCGGATATACTCCACGTCCAGATCCATCCACTGCTCGAAGGTGAGCTCGTTTCGTCTCGGCTGCACCTGCCAGATACAGGTAAGGCCGGGGGTGACAAAGAGGCGCTGCTTT
>JBGUHV010000016.1:0-2102 GCA_045112425.1 Oscillospiraceae bacterium | reverse complement strand
TGACCAATCCCTTCACCGACACAAAGGCGGGCGACTGGTATGAAGACGCCATGCTCTGGGCGGTCAAAAATGAGATCACCAACGGCAAGACCGACACGACCTTCGGCCCGACCGATCCCTGCACCCGCGGCCAGGCCGTCACGTTCCTCTATCGCTATTATCATCTCGCCGAGCCCGGCTATGTGCTCATGAACATCCCCTATGCGGACTTCTACGCCGCCGAGGGTACCTCCGATGTGGACGCCGTCACCTCCGCCACGCTCAATAAGACCCGCGCGGCCAACCTCGCCGGCGGCTCCTACCACAAGGACCCCAAGGGCACGGACATCAGCGGCGTCGTCTATCCGGTCTATGTCGCCGATATGAAGCTGCTGGACGGCCTGAAGGAGGTCAAGGATACCGACAGCGTGACCATCACCGTCTCGCTCCGCGGCCAGACCAGCGAGACCACCTTCAACGGCAAGGACGCCCTCTTTGAAAATGAGGACTACGCCTACTACAAGCTCGCCGAGGCCCCCAATGCCTATAAGACCCTCACCATGGGTGCCGACGGCAAGCTCGTCTTCTCCGCCGTGAACGTCGAGGCGAAGAAGGTCGCCATGACGACCGAGCTCACCTACGGCGGCCACCACACCGACGTGACCTACAAGGTCACCTGCGACGCGATCCCGCAGAGCGGCATCACCGTGAGCGGCGTCGTCATCACCGCGGACGGCACGCAGTATGCGCTCCGCCACGTCTATGAGATCGGGCCCAACACCGAGCTCGGCTGGAACTGGGACCAGCTCGACGGCAGCGGTCTCTCCGGCAAGACGATCACGAACATTACCTATTACATCACGAACGCCAAGGGCGAGTATGAGGTGCTCACCTGCGATGTGAGCGACACCCTCAAGCTCAAGCCCGCCGAGATCACCGCGTCCTTCGTTGATGCGAGCACCATCGCCCTCGCCGGTGTGCCCGCCGATACGCAGAACTTCAAGGTCTCCGTGCGCGATCAGGTCGGCCGTGGCCAGACCGCCACGGTCTTTGCCGATAACGTCGAGGTCAAGGACGGCAAGGTCATCCTCACCACGCCCGCCGTGGAAGGGAAGAACTATATCATCTCCTTCACGAGCGATAACTACGCCGATTCCAGCGTGACCATCCCGTTCGGTACCGGCGAATAAAACCGCACCCAAACCGCATAGCAGGGCAGGCGCAAACCGCGCCTGTCCTGTTTTGGGATTTTGAGACAGGAGTTCGTTGCCCTATGAACGACAAATCGAGCCCGCCCAGACCGTGGCGCCGCGCGCTGTTTCTGCTGCCGGCGCTGCTGGCGGCGGTTCTCATTTTCTATACGCTCCCGCGCACGCAGCCGGTGCTCGCCGCCGTGCCGGAGCTGCTGGAATATGTGCCCACGCCCGCGCCCGAGCCGACCGGGAAGGTCGACCGCTCCAAGCAGCGCGAGGAGGCGGAGGAAAAGCACACCGACCCCACCGCCGGACGTCAGGCAACCGTCGAGCGCTTCACCGCCCCCGCGGCCTATGTCGACGGCACCTATACCGGCTCCGCGCAGGGCTTCGGCGGCATGATCACCGTGTCCGTCACGATCCGCGACGGAAAGCTCTCCGACCTGCGCGTCACGAGCGCGCCGGGGGAGACCGAGCCGTATTTCTCCCGCGCCAGGGCCGTCGTGGCGCGCGTGCTCTCCGCCGGCACGACGAATGTCGACGCCGTCTCCGGCGCCACGTTTTCGTCCGCCGGCATCCTGAACGCGACAAAGCAGGCGCTGAATAAGGCAGCCGCGAGCCCGGAGCCGACCCCGAGTCCGTCGCCTGCGCCGTCTCCGGCGCCTTCTATCGAGCCGAGCGTAAAGCTCCATGACGGCGTCTATACCGGCGTCGGCGAGGGCTACGGCGGCGAGATTGTTCTGCAGCTCACGGTGGAAAACGGCCGCATCGTCTCCGCCGAGGTTACCGAGGCCGAGGACGAGACGCCCGCGTATTATAACCGCGCCGCTGCGCTGCTGCCGCTTCTGATCCAGCAGCAGTCCGCCGAGCTCGATGCGGTCTCCGGCGCCACGTTCTCCTCCCGCGGCATTCTCTCTGCAGCGCAGTCCG
>JBGUHV010000015.1:0-2812 GCA_045112425.1 Oscillospiraceae bacterium | reverse complement strand
TGGCCACCGCGACGGCGGTGCAGGAGGGAGCGCAGGATATCTACGCCGACGCCAAGGAGATCAACGCCCGCCGCGCTGCGGAGTGTGAGATCATTGAGGACGCCGCCAAGGCGTAAAATCAAGTCAACGATGCGCCCGGCGGCTCGCCGGGCGCAATTTGCGAGGATACCAGCATGAAATTTCAAATCAAACATGAAAACCGCGGCCGCCTGCGCGTGCAGATTCTGCAGCGCCTGCCCATGACCATGGCGCAGGCGGATGAGCTGGAGCTCGCGCTCTCGCGCGTGCCCGGCGTACAGCAGGTGACGGTGCACGATCAGACCTCCGGCGTGATTATTCTATATGAGGAAGGGCGCGATCGCATTCTTGACGCTCTGGCGCACTATGCCTGGGGAGACGTGGGCGAGGCGGATCTCTCGCTGCAGACGCACAGCCGGGAGCTGAACCGCTATTATACGGACAAGCTGATCTTCAAGGTGCTTCGCCGCACGCTGCGGAAGCTCTTTTTGCCGGCGCCGATTCGCCGTATTTTTACCTGCGTCAAGTCCGTTCCCTATCTCTGGCGCGGCCTGCGCTGCCTGTGGCGGCGGGAGCTCCATGTTGAGCTGCTGGACGCGCTGAGCATCGGCATCAGTCTGCTGCGCGGCGACTTCGCCACGGCGGGCTCGGTGCGCTTCCTGCTGGAGATCGGCGACCTGCTGGATGAGTGGACTCACAAGAAGTCCGTGGATGATCTTGCCCGCACCATGAGCCTGAACATTGATCAGGTCTGGGTGCGCACGGACGACGAGACCGAGACGCTCCTGCCCATCAGCCAGATTCGCTCGGGCGACCGGGTGGTCGTCCGCGTCGGCAGCATCGTTCCGCTCGACGGCGTGATCGACTCCGGCGAGGTGATGGTCAATCAGGCCTCGCTTACCGGGGAATCCGTTCCAGTGCCGAAACGCCCGGGCATGACGATTTATGCCGGAACGGTCGTGGAGGAAGGGGAGTGCGTGCTCCGCGTGGAGCAGCAGCCCGGCGACACGCGCTATGACAAGATCGTCTCCATGATCGAGGCTTCCGAAAAACTCAAGAGCTCGGTGGAAAAACGCGCGAGCTATCTCGCGGACAGGCTCGTTCCCTACACGCTCCTCGGCAGCGGCGTGACTTATCTCTTCACGCGCAACACTGTCCGCGCGCTCTCGGTGCTCATGGTGGACTTCTCCTGCGCGCTGAAGCTCGCCATGCCGCTCGCAGTCCTCTCCGCCATGCGCGAGGCGGGCAATTACGGCATGACCGTCAAGGGCGGCAAATTCCTCGAGGCCATCGCTGAGGCGGACACGATTGTGTTCGACAAGACCGGAACGCTCACGCATGCCTGCCCGCAGGTAGTGCGCGTCGTGCCCTTCGGCGGCAATGACGAAAACGAGATGCTCCGCGTCGCCGCCTGTCTGGAGGAGCACTTCCCGCACTCAATGGCGAATGCCGTTGTGCGCGCGGCGCGCGAGCGCGGCCTGGAGCACGAGGAGATGCACACGCAGGTGGAGTATATCGTCGCGCACGGCATCCGCTCCACGGTGGACGGCAAGTCGGCGCTCATCGGCAGCCATCACTTTGTCTTCGAGGACGAGGGCGTCAAGATCCCGCGCGGAGAGAAGCGCGCCTTCAACGCACTGCCGGACGAATATTCCCATCTTTACCTCGCCATCGGCGGCAAGCTCGCGGCGGTTATCTGCGTGGCCGATCCGCTGCGCGCGGAGGCGCGGGAGGTCATTGAGATGCTGCACCGCCTTGGCATAAAGCGCACCGTCATGCTCACCGGAGACAGCGAGCGCACGGCGGCGGCGATTGCCCGCGAGGTCGGGGTGGACGAATACCGCTCCGAGGTGCTGCCGGAGGACAAGGCCGCCTTCGTCGAGCAGGCGAGAGCGGAGGGCAGCACGGTCATCATGTTCGGCGACGGGATCAACGATTCCCCCGCGCTCTCGGCGGCAAACGTCGGCATTGCGATTGCGGACGGCGCGGCCATTGCGCGCGAGATTGCGGACGTGACCATCTCGGCGAACGATCTGCGCGAGCTCATCACGCTGCGGCGAATCGCTGCGAGTCTGATGGCGCGCATCCACCGCAACTACCGCTTTGTTATCGGCTTTAACGCCTCGCTCATCGCGCTCGGCGCGCTCGGCGTGCTCCCGCCGGCAACCAGCGCCATGCTCCATAACGGCAGCACGATTGCCGTGAGCGTGCAGAGCATGACAAACTTAATCTATGACTCCCGAATAACTTCTTTTTCGGTAGTCTTAAAGGGATACTCGCGCTTATCGCGCGGGCGTTGGCCCGCTTGGTCGGCGCGAGGGGGGCGTGTCACACGCGCCCGTAGGAGTTTTTCCGACGCACCTGTGGCCGCAAAACCACTTGTATTTCTTCGCGCCATCCGAGGCGCGAACTCTGTGAGACCTTTTTGACAAGATGAAAAGCTCCCTGCGGCTGCAGGGAGCTTTTCGTTATGCGGTTTTCTTCTTTGCGGGCGTCTTGGGCTGAATTTTCAGCGCCTTGAGCACGTCCGAGACCTCCGAGACCGGCACGATCTCGAGCTGATCCTTGACCTCCTGCGCCACGTCGCGCAGATCCTCCTTGTTCTGCGCCGGGATGAAGACCTTCTTCACGCCTGCGCGCTGGGCGGCCATGAGCTTCTCCGGCAGACCGCCGATCGGGTTCACGCCGCCGCGCAGGCTCACCTCGCCCGTCATGGCGACAGCGGGGGAGACGGCCTTGTCCGTCACGAGGGAGGCCAGCGCTGTCGTGAGCGTGATGCCCGCGCTCGGACCGT
>JBGUHV010000014.1:0-2841 GCA_045112425.1 Oscillospiraceae bacterium | reverse complement strand
GAAGAAGGAGATCAGCAAGCGCACGAACGAGCTGCTCAACGATGAGGATCCCTCCATTGCCGAGGTGACCAAGGCGCTGGCCGACAGTCTCTCCGACAAGAAGATCGGCGTGTGGGCGAAGATGGCAGCCGAACTGCCCGACCCCGACGCAGTTCTGGATTTCCTGCGCATCCTGCGGGATCGCTTTGAGATGCACAAAATGCAGTATCTGGACGAGTAACCCCCCGAAACACGAGCGAAAGGAGGAGAGGCATGGCGATTTATCCATCCCTGTATCTCGGCGCCGGCGGCGGTGTGCTCTCTGCCGAGCAGCTGGCCGCGCAGGAGACCGACGCCGCGGCTCTCGTGCCGCGGTGCGAGCTGTATAACCGGCTCGCCGCCGGACTCTTTGAGAGATTCCGCTGCGTGCGCGGCAGACGACCCGGGCCCGGCGAGGCTGCGGCGCTCGCCCTGTCTGCCTTTGTCCCGGGTGTGAAGGAGTACGACGGGCTGCTTGACGGACTGATGCGCAGGCTTCTCCAGAGCATTCCGATGGAGCTTGAGCCCTATGCGGGCAACGCGAGAGCGCTCGTCGGCAACGACGAGGAGATGGTGCAGTTCTATGCTGCCCAGAACGAACGCAGGCTCGCCGTCCTCACGAAGAACGCCGAAAATATGACCGACGAGCGGAACGATCACTCGCTCATCGGCCTCCTGCGGCACCATCTGCGCGGCGTCGCGGGCGATCTCGCCCGCGGGCCGGTCTATGCCGTGCATCTGCTCGATCCGATGGAGAGCACCGGCCTCCGCGCCGTCATCCGCAGGCAGCTGCAGATCATCCGGGAGCGCCGGTCGCAGGGAAACCTGACGGACTGCGAGGGCGCCTGTCAGCAGGCGAGAGAGCGCTTTCACCATCCGCGGAATCACTCGCTGTTCAGAGCGGATCAGAAGCGCTTTGCGGAATACCGCGCCGCGATTGAGGCGCTGCTGAATCAGCAGTTTCGAAGCGAGGCGCTTTTGCAGATGCAGAAGGTGCTCAGCCGCTTCAGCGAGCAGATGGAGCAGGAGGCGAAGGACGCCTGGCGTCCGCTCGCGGAGGTGACGGAGAACCTGCTGGATACATTTGAACAAAACAGCGCGCTGCTGCGCGGCGCCAACCCCATTGCCGAGCCGATGTGCGAGCCGGAGGCGCTTCAGAGTGTGGTCGACGAAGCGCTGCGGCGCACGGACGTGCGCGGCGCGTTTTGGGCGTTCACGCTCGGGCTGTTCGACGCAGCGACGGGGGCGCTTCGCAGCGGGGAGAACGAGATCGCAAAATACGTCTCGGACTTCTGCCTGCAGAACGTCTTCCGGGATCTTTGAACAAACGAGGACAAAACGATGAGAAATAAACGAAATTCCTATGGCGGCGCACCCAGGGGAGGCCCTCCCGGCGGCGCCTATGGCGGCGGATACGGCGGCTCCTACCCCGGCGGCAGGGGCGGCTCCTATGGCGGCAGCTCCTACCCCGGCGGCAGGGGCAGCTCCTACCCCGGCGGCAGGGGCGGCTCCTATCCCGGCTCCGACAGGGGCGGCTCCTATGGCGGCAGCGCCTACCCCGGCAGCGCCTACCCCGGCGGCGGCTCCTACGGCGGGGCGTACTCCGGCCCTCCGGGCGGCTCCGGCGGGGCGTACGCGGGCCCTCCGGGCAGCTCCTACCCCGGCGGCGGAGGAGGCTCCTACCCCGGCGGGAGCGGCGGCGGCTCGGTCCACGGCGGACACAGCGAGTCGCTCAGCGTGATTCTGCTGCTGCTCACGGCGGGCGTCGGCGCGCTGATGTGGCTCATCGGCTGGGGCATCTATGCCGCAAACGCGGACAGCATGTCCATGCCGCTGCTCATCGGGCTGGAGTTCGGCCTGCTGGCGCTCGCGGTCGGCATTGTGGTGCTGCTGGTGAGCATCTCCACCGGCATTTTTTCGGAGAACCCGCTGGGCGGCGGCAGCGAGCTCAGCGCGGCGGCGATGGTGCTTGCGGGCGTGATCCTCGTTGCGGTGCTCGCCGGGGTCTTCCAGTGGCTCTACGGCCTCGGCTCCGGCCGCTCCGCCGCGGAGAGCACGTCCTATGTCTTCATCATCGACGATTCGGGCTCCACCGAGAACTCCGACCCCGAGGGAAAGCGCTATCAGGCCATCCCGGAGGTGCTCTCCGGCATGCCGGACGCCTTCCCCTATGCGGTCTATTCGTTCTCGGACGAGGTGTATGAGCTGCGCGCCATGGCGCCTCGCAGCGAGGGCCCCAGCTCGTTCGAGCCGATGAATCTCGGCGGCACGGCGATCAAAACCACGCTCGACGCGATCATCTATGCCTATGAGACCGGCGGCTGGTCCGGCGGCGACACGCCCAGGGTGATCTTTATGTCCGACGGCTACGCCACCGACATCGGCCCGCTCTACGGCGGGCTCAACGAGGTGCTGCGCGAGTATGTCAAAAACGGCATCAGCATCAGCACGGTCGGCCTCGGCGCCGTGGACGAGGGGCTCATGAGCAAGATCGCCAAGAGCACCGGCGGCGTGTTCGTGGATGTGGACGACGCCTCGCAGCTCTCCGCTGCCATGTCCTCCGCCGCGAGCAGCTACAGCGCGAGAGACCTGCTCTCCACGCGCTATACCACGCGCCTGAGCTTTCTCTATGGCCTGATGCGCGTCGTCTTCCTCGCGATCCTCGGCACGCTCATCGGCGCCGTCGCCTGGATCGCCTCCGGCAGTGAGAGCTCCATGAGCCTCACGCTTGTGTCCTCCGGCGTCAAGTCGCTCGTCGGCGCGCTGGTGATGGAGCTTTTCAGCAGCCTGAGCGGCCTGTCCGACCGGCTTTTGTGGCTCGTC
>JBGUHV010000013.1:0-2291 GCA_045112425.1 Oscillospiraceae bacterium | reverse complement strand
CCTTCCCTGCCCTGCGACCCACGGGTCGATGCTGCGCTTTTTGGCGCGGATGACACGGCGGTCGGAGATAGGCGCGGATTCGTCCGTGATCATCTCGTGCAGGGCGCAATACTTGCTCCACGCTTTGGCGGTTTCCGGATCGGCCATGAGCCTTGCGATCACGTCCGGCTCGACGCCGTACAAGTCCTCCGGCGAGAGGACGCCGCGCTTGATCGCGTCCCGAAGCAGCTCTGAGAGGCGCTGCATGGCATAGCGATCCTCGGGCGAGACGTAGATCTCCGAGCAGCCGAGCGCCGCGAAGGCGAACGCCTGTGCGATGCTTCGATCCCCGAGCGCGAGCTCCGGCACGCCGCTCTCCGCCGTGACGCGAAGATCACCGTAAAACTGGCGCAGATCGGAAAGCGTGCCGAACCGGTAATGCAGGATGTTTCGCAGGGTATATTCCAGCCGGTCTGCCGAGAGGCGCGGGGAATCGTTGTCCGCGACGGGGTACTGATGATAGTCCTCCACGTCCTCAATGCGCAGGCCGAGCGCCGCGAGCAGCTCCGTGAGCCCCTCGCTCCGGCGCAGGATCTCGCCCGTGCCGTCCTCGGTGGCCTCCTGCGCGAGATAATCCCCGCGCAGAAAGTCGACCGTGTGGGCGAAAACGGGCGTCGCAATATCGTGAAAGAGCGCGGCGAGCGTCGGCGCCGTCTCGCCGGTGAAATGCCAGGTGATCAGCGCCGCGCCGAGGCTGTGGTGATACCGGCTGCTCTCCGGAAGGCCGACAAAGCGCGGAAACGCGGTATATTCACACCCGCAGTTCATGCCCACCTGCCGCAGCCGCTCGAGCGCCGGCAGCGAGAGAAACGGCGTGAGAAACGCCGGCGCTTCGGGATGATAAATCTGCAAAAGGGCGTCCATGGCGCGGCCTCCTCTCTTTTCTTTCATCATACCACACGGCGCAAGCGATTGACGGAGCAGTGCTCTTGTGTTATAGTGTACTTTGATTTCATTTCATCATCAGGAGTGTGATGATCCGAATGGACGACGGAAGTCGACCTTATCTTTCGATCCTTATCATCGTTCTGCTGCTCCTCGGCGCGGTCTATTTTGCGCTGACGGAGACGGCGTTTGCCTCCGTGAGCCGGGTGCGCATCAAGGCGCGGGCCGACCGGGGCGAGCGCAGGGCGAAGCGCGCGCTCTACATCCTCGATCACATCGACAAGGCGATCACGACGGTGCTGATCGGCACGAACATCTTCCATCTGACGACGGCGGCCTTCGTGACCGTGCTCGTGACACGCCGCTGGGGCATCAGCGCCGTGACGGTGGGAACGCTCGTGACCACGCTGGTCGTGTTCTTCATAGGCGAGATGCTCCCGAAGAGCATCGCAAAGAAATACAGCGAGCGGTTGTCTCTGGCAACCGCAGATTCGCTGTACTTTTTTATGGGTCTGCTCACGCCGTTTTCCTGGATTTTGACGAAAATCGGCGCCGCCGCGGCGAGCATTTCCCCGCGTGATCCGGAGCTCACCGTGACGGAGGAGGAGCTCTATGACATCATCGAGAACATGACCGACGAGGGCAGCATCTCCGAGGAGCGGGGCGAGCTTGTGAGCTCCGCGCTCGAGTTTGCGGACATTCCGGTGGAGAGCGTGCTCACCGCGCGCGTGGACGTCGCCGCAATCGACGTGGACGACGAGCCGGAGGAGATCCTGGCCACGATCCGCGCCCAGCGACACAGCCGCATCCCGGTCTACGAGGGCAGCATCGACCATGTGATCGGCGTGCTGCAGATCCGCAAATACATCCGCGCCTGCGTCGCGGCGAAGGGGCCGGTGGCGGACATCCGCCCCCTGCTGGACGAGACGATGTTCGTCCACCACAGCAAGACGCTCGACGATCTGCTGCCCGAGATGAGCCGCCGCAAGGTGAATCTCGCCGTCGTGACGGACAATTACGGCGGCATGCTCGGCATCGTGACGGTGGAGGACATTCTCGAGGAGCTCGTGGGCGAGATCTGGGATGAGGAGGACACCGTGGAGGAGCCCTGCGTCCGTCTCGCGGACGGCTCGCTCGACGTGGACGCCGAGGTGACCGTGGGCGAGGTGTTCGACGAGCTCGACTATGAAGACCCCGAGGACGACGAGGATCTGCAGTATAAGCTCCTGAGCGAGTGGACGTACGAGCAGTTTCCCGATATCCCGCAGCCCGGGCGGGAATTTGCCTACCATGATATCACCGTGCGCGTGACGGCGATGCAGGATCACCGCATCCTGCGCCTGCTCGTCCGGCGCCTGCCGACGGAA
>JBGUHV010000012.1:0-8468 GCA_045112425.1 Oscillospiraceae bacterium | reverse complement strand
TCCATTGTTGGTCAGTTGCGATAAACATCGCTTTTGCGTCTGTGGTTATGTCATCATAACGAATCGCTCCGGTCTGCGGATCATAATATCCCCAAGCCATCGCATAACAAACATCCTGAACTCTACCGCCAAAACTATTCGTTGCAGTATAGTTAAAGGCCAGTCTTCCCGCAAAAAAACCATCCTCTTCAACATAGTAAATGGTCGAGGCCTGCACTCCCAGGGGCTTGAAAGAGTCCGGGTCTTTTAATGTCGGCTTCAGCTTATTAGCAATCTCTTTTCCCATATCTTCTGCCAGCAGCGCTTTTATTTCATCAACACTGAGATTTTGCGTTTTATTGCTGCCGCATCCGGATAAAGAGAATAAAACAACAAATATCAGTAAGATTGTTATCATCTTTTTCATGTTTAAGAACATCCTTTCAATCGGTAATTTATGATTCTTTTTCTTTCTCGTTCTCTTCAACATCACGGCCCAAAGCAATTGCGGCAGTTTTCATCTTTTCCTCAGCTGCCTTTTTCTCCTGCGCTTCTGCTTCAGTCGCTTTTTTCTCCGCTTCCGCTTCCTCAGCCCGTTTTGTCTCTTCTGATTTCGCAGAATTCTCGATCAATTCACCGAAGCCGAACAATGCCAGACATTCGAAGTATGAAAACAAAACGCCTCCAATTAAAATACCCAAAAAGATTCCAAAGTTCCATTCATGATAATAAGATCCATAAAAGGAACTATAATACTCTTGATTAGCCAATACAATTGCCATTACAGCAAAGCCAATGCAATTCAGAACAAACAGGTATTTTGCCCATTTTTTCAGCTTCCGGCCTGGATCCGTAAATAAATTATCCATATTTTCTCTCCTATTTATCGATGATTCAGAAACCCTAAATCAATTCTTTTTCATTATACTCAATATATTAAGTATAGTCAAGGAGTTAAGTATGATAACTTATTAACGGTGATGCATTATGATTTCCTATGCCCCGTTTTATCAAACCTTGCAAAAACGAAATCTAACTGAATATCATCTCATTTACAAAGAGGGCGTCTCCGCCAACACGCTGCACCGGATGAAGAAGGGGCTGCCGATCACGACGAAAACGCTGGACACGCTCTGCTTTATTCTGGATTGCGAAGTATCGGACATCCTTTATCATGATAAAAGCCAATAACCGCGAAATGCATAAATCTGCATCTCGCGGTTATTGTTATTCGTATCTCTCACAGATAATATCTGTCTTCCGTCCACTTTCCGGGATTTCCTTCGATGTATTGCCAGATCTCCCGGTAATCGTGTTCATTGCGGACGATATGCTCATAGTAGGAGCGCTGCCAGACGATCAAATCAGGATCGAGCGCATGAATCTGCTTACTGCTGCTCATTTTCAGAAATCCTACCGCTTTGCTGAGCAGCGAATGCCTGTCTTGTAGGGGCGATTCACGAATCGCCCGTCTGTGGCAGTCATCGGATTCGCCCGGGATCGTTCCGCTCGTTGCTCCGCCCTGCACGGGCCGTTCGTGAACGGCCCCTACGAGAGACGTTAAAACGTCCGCTCTCGTTTGTAGGGGCGCTTCACGAAGCGCCCGTTCTCCCGTGACCTGCACAAGCAAATGAATATGGTTCGGCATGATCACAAAATGGTCAATCCGCAGATTGGAATATCGCTTCGGAAGAGAGTCGAGAACCTTCCGCACAATCTCGCCTGCAGGAGTCAGCCGCACCTCGGCGGCGGGCGATTCGTGAATCGCCTCTACGACAATGTCAGACAGAATGCGGCGTTTTTCGTGTGTGCAAATGGTCACAAAGTACGCTCCGGCGCTGCTGTAATCATATTCCGGCAGTCGAATCTGTTTTCGTTTTGGCTCATTCATACATTCACAAGAAAACCGGAGCTCCCGCAGGAACTCCGGTTTGATATTATTCGTCCTCTTCCCAGTTGTGCCAGACGTTCTGCACGTCGTCGTTGTCCTCGAACATATCCAGCATCTTGCGAAGGTTCTTCACGTCGTCCTCGCCGGTGACGGAGACGGTGTTCTGCGGCACCATCTCGGCCTGAGCGGAGAGCAGCTCGTAGCCCTTGCCGGTGAGATACTCCGCAACCTCGGCGACGGCGTCGGGCGCGGTGTAGATCGTGAAGATCTCATCCTCGGTGACGAGATCGTCGGCGCCGGCCTCCATGGCGGCCTCCATGACGGTGTCCTCATCGAGATCGCCGTCCTCGTTATTGACGACGATGACGCCCTTCTTATCGAAGCTCCAGGACACGCAGCCCGTGGCGCCGAGGTTTCCGCCGTACTTGTCGAAGTAGTGGCGAACCTCGGAAGCGGTGCGGTTGCGGTTGTCGGTCATGGTCTCGACGATGATCGCGACGCCGCAGGGGCCGTAGCCCTCGTAGGTCATGGACTCGAAGTTATCGGTGTTGCCGGAGCCTAACGCCTTGTCGATCGTGCGCTTGATGTTGTCGTTCGGCATGTTGGCAGCCTTGGCCTTGGCGATGACGGCGGCGAGACGGGAATTGTTCGCGGGGTCGCCGCTGCCGCCTTCCTTGACGGCCACGATCATCTCGCGGGCGATCTTCGTAAAGGCCTGCGCACGCTTGGCGTCCTGCGCGCCCTTGGTTTTCTGTATGTTATGCCATTTGGAATGTCCGGACATGGGTTCCAACTCCTCTTGTGTATTTTTGACGCTTTATTGTATCACATCATATGATAAATGGCAAGAGGGAAAGATTCGGCAGAAGAAGGGTCGTCGAGGACGCCGACCCCTACGTCAGCCTCGCAGAGTTTGCCCGACAGGGCAAATGAATTCCAATCCGTTTTTGCCGTGGGTTTGCCGCGGCAAAAACTCTTTCGGGCGGGCGCGACGCCCGCCCCTCGCGCCGACCAAACCGGGCAAAGCCCGGTGCGATAAGCGCGAGTATTCAAAAAGAGAGCTTGCCAGAGCAAGCTCTCTTTTTGCTATTTGAAATCGTGCGCGTCCTGCAGGACCATTTCCTTCACCTTCATGAGGCGCACCTTCGTGGCGGATTCGTTTTCATCCAGCTTCATGGTGATGTAGCGGATGTTCTCCTCCAGCTCCGGGATCATGACGTACTCCAGGGCATTGACGCGGCGGCGGGTCTTTTCGATCTCCTGCGCGAGCAGCTGCATGGATTTCTCGATCTGCGCGAGCTCCAGCATGTCCTTGAAGACGTTCGCCAGCTGCTCGAGCGCATCGTCCAGCTCGCCGGACGTCTGCGCGAAGCCGTAGGGGAAGATCTCAGACGGGTCGTCGTTCTTGGTCTTGAAGTCATAGACCGGAACGTTGACGCTCATGATGTTTTTGTACTTCATGCCGAGCTCGACGCTCTGGCGCGGGTACAGAAGGGATTGCTCCAGCATCTCCGGCGACATGATCGCCGAGGCGACGGACAGAGAACCGAAGGCCTCCGTGAGCCCCTGCTCCACCTTGGTGCGCAGCTGCTGATTGAGCCGCACAATGTCCAGGAACTGGCGCATGAGCTCGTCTCGCTTGTCCTTCAGAAGCTTGTGGCCGCGGCGCGCGGTTTTGAGCCGACCCTTGAGCTGGTTGAGCACCATTCTGGTCGGGGTAATCGCGGTACTTGCCATCAAATCACCTACCTTATCAATTCAGCTCGTGATCTGACTCACGCTTCTTCGGGCATGTACTTCTCAATGAACTCGGGCTTGATACGCTTCAGCTCCGTGCGGGGCAGGATGCGCAGCAGCTGCCAGCCGAGATCGAGCGTCTCCTCGATGGAGCGGTTGGTCTCGTTGCCCTGAGAGACATAGACCTTCTCGAACTCATCGGCGAACTTCGCAAACTGCTTGTCGTCGTCGCTCAGCGCCGCCTCGCCCAGAATCGTCATGAGCTCCTTGGCGTCCTTGCCGCGGGCGTAGGCCGCGAAGAGCTGGTTCATCGTGCCGGCGTGATCCTCGCGGGTCTTGCCGACGCCGATGCCCTTATCCTTCAGACGGCTCAGGCTCGGCAGCACGTCGACCGGCGGCACGAGACCCTTGCGGTGCAGGTCACGGGAGAGGATGATCTGACCCTCGGTGATGTAGCCCGTGAGGTCGGGGATCGGATGGGTCTTGTCGTCCTCGGGCATGGTGAGGATCGGGATCATGGTGATCGAGCCGCGCTTGCCGATGCGGCGGCCGGCGCGTTCATAGAGCGTGGCAAGGTCGGTGTACAGGTAGCCGGGATATCCGCGGCGGCCCGGAACCTCCTTCTTCGCGGCGGAGACCTCACGCAGCGCCTCGGCGTAGTTCGTGATGTCCGTGAGGATGACCAGCACCTGCATGTCCTTCTCGAAGGCCAGATACTCGGCGGCGGTCAGCGCCATACGCGGGGTGGAAATACGCTCGACAGCGGGGTCGTTCGCGAGGTTGGAGAAGACGACCGTACGGTCGATGGCGCCGGTGCGGCGGAACTCCTGAATGAAGTACTCAGACTCCTCGAACGTGATGCCGATGGCGGCGAAGACCACGGCGAAGTTCTCGCCGTCGCCCAGAACGCGGGCCTGACGCGCGATCTGCGCCGCCAACGCCGCGTGCGGCAGACCGGAGGCGGAGAAGATCGGCAGCTTCTGGCCGCGGACGAGGGTGTTCAGACCGTCAATCGTGGAAACGCCCGTCTGGATAAACTCGGCGGGATACGCGCGGGCTGCGGGGTTCATGGGCAGGCCGTTGATGTCGCGGTGCGCCTCGGCGAGAACCGCCGGGCCGCCGTCGATGGGCTCGCCCATGCCGTTGAAGACGCGGCCGAGCATATCCTCGCTCACGCCGAGCTCCAGCGGGTGGCCGAGGAAACGGACCTTGGACTGCGCGAGGTTGATGCCCTGCGCGCTCTCGAAGAGCTGGACGACGGCGGTGTCGTTCTCAACCTCGAGCACCTTGCAGCGGCGAACCTCGCCGTTGGGCAGCTCGATCTCGGCCAGCTCGTCATAGGTAACGCCTTCGACCTGATTGACCAGCATCAGAGGGCTGGCGATCTCCCGTATGGTCTTATACTCTTTAATCACAGCTCCTCACCTCCGGCAATGATCTCCTTGATCTGGGTGTTCATATCCTCCCGGATCTGGGCGTAAACGTCCTCGTACTCGTCGCTCGGGACGCTCTTGGCACGGCCGACGGCGACGCGGGCGGGGATGGAAATGAGCTTCTGCATGTCGGCGCCCTTTTCCAGCGCCTCGCGGCAGAGCGTGTCATAGTGCAGAACCATGCTCAGCAGCAGGTACTGGCGGCGGTACTCACTGTAGGAGTCGATATCGACGAAGGCGTTCTGCTGGAGGAAGTCCTCGCGGATCATCTTCGCGGTCTCCATCGTGAGACGGTCGGCGGCGCTCAGCGCGTCCTGACCGACGAGGCGGACGATCTCCTGCAGCTCGCTCTCCTGCTGCAGAATGCTCATGGCCTTCGCGCGGTTTTCCATGTACTCGGGGCCGAAGGTGGCCTCATACCACGGCTTCAGGGAGTCGACGTACAGGGAGTACGACGTCAGCCAGTTGATCGCCGGGAAGTGACGGGCATAGGCGAGGCTCGAGTCGAGCGCCCAGAAGACCTTGACGATACGCATCGTGGCCTGAGAGACCGGCTCGGAAATGTCGCCGCCGGGAGGCGAGACAGCGCCGATGGCCGTGACGGAGCCCTTGCGGTCGTCGGAGCCGATGCACTCCACGCAGCCGGCGCGCTCGTAGAACTGCGCCAGACGGGAGGCCAGGTAGGCCGGGTAGCCTTCTTCGCCGGGCATCTCTTCCAGACGGCCGGACATCTCACGCAGAGCCTCGGCCCAGCGGGAGGTGGAGTCGGCCAGAACGGCGACGTCATAGCCCATGTCGCGGAAGTACTCGGCGATGGTGATGCCGGTGTAGATCGAGGCCTCACGGGCGGCCACGGGCATATCGGAGGTGTTCGCGATCAGCACCGTGCGCTTCATCAGCGGCTCGCCGTTGCGCGGGTCGGTCAGCTCGGGGAACTCCATCAGAACGTCGGTCATCTCGTTGCCGCGCTCGCCGCAGCCGATGTAGACGACGATGTCCACGTCGGACCACTTCGCGAGCTGGTGCTGCACGACGGTTTTGCCCGAGCCGAAGGGGCCCGGAACGGCGGCCGTGCCGCCCTTGGCGATCGGGAAGAGCGTATCGATGATACGCTGACCGGAGTTCATCGGACGGTTCGGCGCGTACTTGGAGGAGTACGGTCTGCCGATACGGACGGGCCAGCGCTGGATCATCGAAAGCTCGTGATCCTCGCCCGCCTCATCCGTGAGGACGGCGACGGTCTTGTCAACCGTGAAGTCGCCGCCGGTGATGGACTTGATGGTGCCCTTCAGGTTGGGCGGCACCATGATCTTGTGCAGAATGGCGCTTGTCTCCTGGACGGTGCCGATGACGTCGCCGCCGATGACCTTGGCGCCCGCTTCCACCACGGGGTCGAAGTGCCACTCACGGCTGCGGTTCAGCGCGGGAACCTCAATGCCGCGGGTGATGGTGGAGCCGGCGATGTCGCGGATCTCGGGCAGAGGACGCTGAATGCCGTCGTAGATATTCTCCAGCATGCCGGGGCCGAGCTCCACGCTCAGCGGCATACCGGTGGTCTCCACGGTCGCGCCGGGGCCGAGACCGGAGGTCTCCTCATAGACCTGAATGGAGGCGCTGTCGCCGGTCATGTTCAGGATCTCACCGATCAGGCGCTGCTTGCCGACACGCACAACGTCAGACACGTTCGCGTCGGCCAGGCCGTTCGCCACGACCAGCGGGCCGGAAACTATGGTAATCGTTCCGCTCAAATTACATCGTTCCTTTCATCGAAGGATTTTGCAGAGTTGTTATTGAAGAATGTTGGTGCCGACGGCGCGTTCCACCGCGGCGACGAGGGCCGACTGGCCCAGCCCGAGCGGGCCTTCCCTGCCGGGAATGAGGATGATGGCCGGAGAGGGTACGTCCTTGTAGCGGTCGATCTCGTGCTGGAGATCGGCGGCGAGGTTCTCCTCCACATAGATGATGGCATAATCCTCGCTGTCGCGCGTGAGATGGCGGAGCGTCTGCCGCGCCTCCTCCGCGCTCGTGACCGGGCAGGCCTCGAGTCCGAGCGCCTTGAAGCCCATGACGGTCTCCGGACCGCCGATGACTGCAATTTTAAGCATAAGTATCACGCAGCCTTTCCCGGATGGTATCGGGCTTGAGCCCGGCCTGTCTGCCGGCGAGGATCATTCTCGCGGCAGTGACTTCGTTTTCCATGGCGGCAAGGTAGCTCACAACGTGCGCCGCGCCGAAGCGCATGATCTTCGCCTCGCGCACAAACTGCATCACCGCGTTGTCGCACGCCTTCTCAAAGGCCGTGAGCGAGCCGCCGGAGACGGCCGCGGCCGCGGCGTCCACCGCGCTTCCGACGTGCGTGGAGCGGTAGAGATCCGCCAGCGCGTCGCCGGAATCGGCGAGGGCGACGTGATCGGCGCTCACTTCCCCGCCGGGGATCAGAGCCAGGCGCAGGAAATCGGCGTCCTTGCCCATGCGCCAGGTGCGCACGGCGGAGCGCATGTTCGCGCTGTCAATGAGCAGGCGGACGTAGTCTTTCGCAAAACGCGAATCGGCGACGGACTCGGCGAGCTTCGCCATCTCGACGAAATACGTCCGGTCGAGCGCGAAGTCCGCCAGCTGCGGGTTCGACGTGCGCGAGAGCGTGCTCGACGCCTCCTGCATCGCCTCGGCGAGCGGAGTCGGGATCATGGCGTATTCGCCGGAGCGGAACGCCTCCTGCAGCTGCCCCACGTCGACGCTGCCGCGCTGACTGAGCAGCGAGCTGCCGTCCACCGAGGCGCCGTGCGACTTGATGATGGTCTTGATGTTGTGGAAGTCATATTTCAGACGGAACATCTGCACCAGAGCTTTCTCCGGCGCCATGTTCTCCACCTCGTCAAAGATGGCGGCAATGTGCTTTTCGAGCGCGGCGTTGATCTCATTGAGGCTCTGCCCCGAGAGATCGCCGTAGCCGCATTCCTCCAGCACCTTGACGGCCTCATCGTCGCTGGGCGCGGCGATCATGCGCTCCATGCGTTCCGCCGAAAGCATGCCGCTCGTACGGGCTGCCAGCATGGCCGTGATGGCCAGATAGTTGGTTTCTTTGATAGTAGCCAAATTCGTTCCTCCTTCTTGGCTCGGCAAAAGCCAGAACCTTCAGGATCTTAATCGAACAGCACGGCGGCGACCTGACCGGCCAGATCGGCACGGCTCAGCTCCGCGAGCGTTTCGAGCGCGCAGTTGACCTCCACGTCGCCCTGCTGCAGCACGAAGCCTGCGCGGATTGGGCGAACGTCGTTCGAGAGCGAGAGATTGCCGGGCCTGCCCTGCTCCTGCAGGAGCAGATTGGCAGCCGCCACAATCTCGGCGCCGCAGCGCTCGCGGTCCTTCGCGCTGAAGGCCACGGCCTCGCTGCCGGTGGAAGCGGCCTTGCAGGCGAGCTTCGCCAT
>JBGUHV010000011.1:0-17634 GCA_045112425.1 Oscillospiraceae bacterium | reverse complement strand
GACTTCATGGCGCGGATCATGCGCGGGAAGTTGAAGGTGTGATAGGCGTTCACGCCGCAGTGGCTGCGCGTCTCGCGCGGGCGGCGCGAGAGCACCGTGACGGGCATATCCCGGTCGATCTCATGCATCTCGCGCACAATGGCGTCGAGAATCGCCTCGTCGCCCGCGTTGCCGAAGCCGTAGGCGCCGCAGATGACCACGCCGTCGCGCCTGCCGCGCCGCTGATCCTCGCGGCGGCGGATGATGCGGTAGATCTCCAGCTGCCGCGCGCCCGTGGCGTCCACGGAGAAGTGCTCCTTCGCGTATTCATAGAGCGCCTCGCCCATTTCGCTTCGAAAGTCCGGGTCGGAGCCGAAGCGCACGAGCGCCTCGGTGAGCGCCTCGCCGTCGCCGGGCTCGAAGAGGATGCCCGTCTCCTCCGAGCGAATGAGCATCGCCACACCGCCGACGTTGGAGGCGATGGTCGGGCGCTTTGCCAGCGCGCCCTCGGTGAGGGCGTAGGGGAAGGTCTCCGAGAGCGAGGTGAGGGTGTTGATATCAATCGCGCCGTAGAAGCGGTCCATGTCCGAGATCCAGCCGAGAAAGCACACGTCGCGCTCGACGCCGAGCTCCCTCGCAAGCGACTCGAGCTCGCGGCGCTGGATGCCCTCGCCCGCGATGGCGAGGCGGAGGCGCGGGCAGCGCTCGCGCGCCTTTGCCACGGAGCGCAGCAGCGTCGGAATGTCCTTCACCGGGTCGAGACGCGCGGCGATGCCGACGATCACGTCCTCCGGCGCGACGGTAAAGCCGTATTCGGCAAAGTAGGCGGCGCGGTCGGTCTCGGGCAGCGTGCGCGAAAAGTCGAGACCATTGTAGATCGAAAAGAGGTCGTTCGGCTTGAAGCCGCGGTCGATCAGCTGCTGGCGCATCGTGTCCGACACGCAGACGCGGTAATCGAGGCAGCGCAGCGCGAGCCGGTTGGCCACGCCGTAGGACGCCGCAGCGAACGGGCGGTGGAGATAGTCGAGCTTATAGTCGCTGTGCACCGTCGTCACCACGGGAATGTCGAGACTCCGGCGCAGGATCGCGCCCATGAAATTCGCCTTCGCGCCGTGGCAGTGCAGCACGTCGTATCCGCCCTCGCGAATCTCGCGCCGCAGATGACCGATGCTGCCGAAGAAGCCGTGCCGAAGCACCTCCGTCGGGATGCCGAGCGCCCGCGCGCCCTCGGCAAACGGCCCGTCCACAAAGCAGACCAGCTGCACCGTGATCTCGCGCTTGACGAGGTTTGACAGCAGCGAATAAACGTGCGTCTTGGCGCCGCCGGTGTCGCCGCCGCTGATGAGATGGATGACTTTCATAGATCCCTCCGTGGGTTCTTGTATCAAAACGAAAAATGCGTTATACTCTAGTCTATCTGAAATATTATACTTTATTCGACCTATAGAATCAAGGAACGATAAATTACAAATCAAAAGGAACAGCAAACGCCAATTAGGAATGAGGAATGAGAAATTGACAAATGGTTGCTGCGCAGCACCTGTATTGTCATCCTGAGCTTGTCGAAGGATCTTGGCTCAGCATCAAAAGAGAGCTTCCATCGTCTGTCTTACTGCGCTGCCAGGATTCTTCGACTCCGCACTCCGTGCTCCGCTCAGAATGACATATTCGGACAACTCCTAATTCCTAACTCCTAACTCCTAATTCATCGGAGGCAAACAGATATGACAGTGATATACTTAATCCGCCACGCCGAGGCGGAGGGCAATCTCTACCGCCGCATTCAGGGCCACTGGAACGGGCAGGTCACGCCGCGCGGTACTCGGCAGATTGACGCGCTCGCCGAGCGGTTTCGGGAAATCCCGGTCGACGCGGTGTATTCCAGCGACCTGCAGCGCACCATGGACACCGCCGGCGCGATCTTAAAATACCACGACCTCACGCTCGAGACGACGCCGCGCCTGCGCGAGGTGTGCCTCGGCTGCTGGGAGGGGCGCCCGTGGGGCGACGTGGAGTATGAAATGCCGCAGCAGATGTTCTATTTCAACCACGACCCGGCGCGGTGGATCATCCCGCAGGCGGAGCGGTTTGAGGCCGCGCAGGAACGCATGAAAAGCATCCTCGCCGAGATCGCGGCAAAGCATGACGGCCAGACCGTCGCCGCCGTGAGCCACGGCATGGCGATCCGCTCGTTTCTCGCCGCCGTGCTCGGCATTCCGAGCGCGGAGATCGACCGCCTGCCCCACGGCGACAACACCGCCGTCGCCTGCCTGAAGTACGACGGCGGCGAGCTGACCGTGGAATACTATAACGACGCGAGCCATCTGCCGGAGAACCTCAGCACGCTCGGCCGCCAGACCTGGTGGAAGAGCCGCAAGGCCGACGCGGGAAATCTCCGCTTCGAGCCGCTGCAGTTTCCCCGCGACAGCGCGTTTTTCGACGCCTGCTACGCTGACGCCTGGGCCGCCGCCCACGGCTCCACGGCGGGCTACTCGCCGCGCCCGTATCTGCGCAGCGCAAAGGAGCACGCGAAGACGCCCCACGCCGTCGTGAAGCTTCTCAGCGGCGACGAGGTCGTCGGCATGATCGACATGGATCCCGAGCGCGGCAGAAAAGAGGGCTTCGGCTGGATCTCGTTTTTCTATCTCCTGCCGCAGTACCGCGGCAAGGGCTGGGCGGCGCAGCTTCTGGGCCACGCGCTCTGGTTCAGCGAAAACCACGGGCGAAAAAGCGTTCGCCTGCACGTCGCGGAGGACAACACCCGCGCCCGCGGGTTTTACGAGCACTTCGGCTTCACCAAGGTCGGCGAAACCCCCGGCATCCGGGGTACGCTGTATCAGATGGAGAAAGTGATCGGGAAACGATGAAATGATCATTTATCTTCTCTATGATCTCGCCGCCATAAACCTCCTGCTCTTCGTCCTCATGGGCGTGGACAAGGCAAAGGCAAAGCGCGGCGCGCGGCGTGTGCCGGAGGCGACGCTGTTTTTCTTCGCCGCGCTCGGCGGGAGTCTCGGCGGCATCGCCGGCATGGCCGTCTTTCATCACAAGACGCTGCACAAGTCGTTTCGCATCGGCTTTCCGGTACTTTTCCTCTGCCAGCTCGCGCTGGCGGGGTACCTCTTTTTGAAATGGAAAGGAATGATCTCATGAACCCCATGGTACTGTGCTATAACCTCCGCTCGGAGCAGATCGCGCGCCTGCGCGTGCTCTGCCTGCGCCTCGGCATTCAGCTTCGCATCGTGGAGCGGGAGGAGTTTGCCCTCCCCGTCGGCGTGCTCGCGGGCGTGGCGGAACGGCCCGAGACGCTCGAGGAAATTGAGCCGCTCTTCGACCCCATGCTCGTCATGGCGCACCTTCGCCCCGGCATGCTCGACGCGTTTTTGAACGAGTGGCGCCGCAGCCGCATCCCGCCCGTCAAGCTCAAGGCCATGCTCACCGAGACCAACGCCGGCTGGAACGCCGTGAAGCTCTACAGCACCATCCGCGAGGAGCACGAGCAGATGGAGGCCATGCGGAAGAAGAAGTGAGTTGGTGCCTCCAACCAAATTGCATCTGAAGATGCAATTTGGAAAGGAAGACCGGGCTCGCGGATATGGAGCCGGTGCGGCACAGGTATATCTTGTGCCGCAGCTGCGGAATGGAGCGTGCCCGGTCTGACGCCGCCCGTCGAATTGACGAACCATCCCCTCTTTTCGGGCGTTTTTTCTCCGTTTCCATAACGCGAAAATCATTGACAATTCAAGAAACGTCACAATATAATGTACCATACTGATTTTCGCGGGAGGGCAGACGAAATTTAGCGTTTTCGTCTGTCCTTCTGCGCATTTTTGGGAGGGAAGTCAGCTTGAACAAGGTTGCAGTCATTATGGGCAGCGACAGCGATCTGCCCATCGTTGAGAAAGCGATCACGACGCTGAAGGAATTTAATGTGCCCACGGAGGTCCATGTGTTCTCCGCCCACAGAACGCCGGAGGAGGCTCGCGCCTTCGCCATGTCCGCGCGCGCAAACGGCTTCGGTGCGATTCTGGCCGCCGCCGGCAAGGCTGCGCATCTGGCCGGCGCGATTGCGGCCAACACCACCCTGCCGGTCATCGGCATTCCGGTCAAATCATCCACATTAGACGGCATTGACGCTCTGCTCTCCACGGTGCAGATGCCCTCGGGCATCCCGGTTGCAACTGTGGCGATTGATGGGGCTGTCAATGCCGCTTTGCTTGCCGTGGAGATCCTCTCGGTCTCCGATCCCGCGCTCGGACAAGCGCTCGACGACCGCAGAAAGGCGGACACGGCGAAGGTTTTGGAGAAGAACAAGAAGATCGAAGCACAGTTCAACGCCTGAAAGGAGTCAGAAAAAATGGAAAAGAGAGAACAGCTTTACGAAGGCAAGGCCAAGAAGGTCTATGCCACGGACGATCCCGAGCTCGTCATCGTCTCCTATAAGGACGACGCCACCGCCTTCAACGGCCTGAAGAAGGGCACGATTGTGGGCAAGGGCGTTGTGAACAACAAGGTCACGAACCACCTCATGCAGCTGCTCGAAAAAGAGGGCGTGCCGACGCACTTCGTCGAGGAGCTCTCCGAGCGCGACACCGTCGTGAAGCACGTCTCCATCGTGCCGCTCGAGGTGATCATCCGCAACATTTCCGCCGGCTCCTTCGCCAAGCGCTTCGGCGTGGAGGAGGGCATCGTCTTCGACGAGCCGACGATTGAGTTCAGCTACAAAAACGACGATCTGGGCGACCCCCTGATGAACGCCTACCACGCCCGCGCGCTGAAGCTCGCCACGGCCGAGGAGATCGAGACGATCAAGGCCATGGCCTTCAAGGTCAACGAGGTTCTGAAAGCCTTCTTCAAGGCCGTGAACGTCGACCTCGTGGACTTCAAGCTCGAGTTCGGCAGGCTCTCCGACGGCACGATTGTCCTCGCCGACGAGATCAGCCCCGACACCTGCCGCTTCTGGGACAGCACGACCCACGAGAAGCTCGACAAGGATCGCTTCCGCCGCGACCTCGGCAACGTGGAGGACGCGTATTCCGAGATGATGCGCCGAATTCTCGGCTAAACCCCTGCCCCACTGAGACAAGGAGAATTTCATGAATCAGCACATTCACGAAGAATGCGGCGTCTTCGGTATCTTCGCGCCCGAAAACAAGGACGTCGCCGCGCTGACCTATTACGGGCTCTACGCGCTGCAGCACCGCGGCCAGGAGGGCTGCGGCATCGCCGTGAACGACGACGGCGTGATCACCTATCACAAGGACGTCGGCCTGGTGCAGGACGTGTTCACCCCGCAGGTGCTCGCAAGCCTCGGCGAGGGCAGCATTGCCGTCGGCCACACGCGCTACGGCACCTTCGGCACGAAGACGCGCTCGAACTGCCAGCCCATGGTCGTGAACCACATCAAGGGCCGTATGGCCCTCGCGCACAACGGCAATATCGTCAACGCCGCCGAGCTTCGCCGCTCGCTCGAGCTGCAGGGCTCGATCTTCCACACCACGACGGACACCGAGGTCATCTCCTACACGATCACGAAGGAGCGCCTCACGACCCCGAGCATCGAGGCCGCCGTCTCCTGCGCCATGTACAAGATCGAGGGCGCCTACTCGCTCGTGCTCATGAGCCCGACAAAGCTGATCGCCGCGCGCGACCCGCGCGGGTTCCACCCCCTCTGCTACGGCCAGACGGAGGACGGCACCTACGTCGTGGCGAGCGAGACCTGCGGGCTCGACAGCGTGCACGCCCGCTTTGTGCGCGACATTGAGCCGGGCGAGATCCTCGTCTTCAGCCGCGAGGGCATCAAGTCTCTTCGCGAGCACTGCGGCACGAAGGAAAAGCGCCTGTGCGTGTTTGAGCACATCTACTTTGCCCGCCCCGACTCGATTGTGGACGGCGTGAGCGTGCACGAAGCGCGCATCCGCGCAGGCCGCTGCCTGGCAAAGCGCCACCCCGTGGAGGCCGACGTCGTGATCGGCGTGCCGGACTCCGGACTCGACGCCGCGCTCGGCTACGCGCAGGAGAGCGGCATCCCCTATGAGGTCGGCTTCATCAAGAACAAATACATCGGCCGCACGTTCATCGCGCCCGGCCAGAGCGCGAGAGAAAACCTCGTGCGCATCAAGCTCAACCCCGTCTCCTCCGTCGTGAAGGGCAAGCGCGTCGTGATGATCGACGACTCCATCGTCCGCGGCACGACGTCGGCGCGCATCGTGAACCTCCTGCGCGAGGCCGGCGCCGCTGAGGTGCACGTCCGCTCCTCCGCGCCCCCGTTCATGAACCCCTGCTACTACGGCGTGGACATCGACTCGCGCGAGCGTCTGATCGCCTGCCACCACAGCGTGGACGAGATTGCCAAGATCATCGGCGCGGACACGCTCGGCTACCTCCCCGTGGAGGACGTGGGCGAGCTGATGAACGTTCCGTGCGGCGAGGGCTACTGCCACGCCTGCTTCGACGGGGAGTATCCCACCGCCGTTCCCGAGACGAACGACCGCAATCGCTTTGACTATAAAATCAGTGAGGGCAAAAAGGCATGAATACCAACAGCTATTCCGAGCACTACGCCGCCTCCGGCGTGGACATCACCGCGGGCTACAAGGCCGTGGAGCTCATGAAGCAGCACGTCGCGCGCACCGTGACCGACGGCGTGATGGGCGGCGTGGGCGGCTTCGGCGGACTGTTTCTGCCCGATCTCAAGGGCATGGACGAGCCGGTGCTCGTCTCCGGCACGGACGGCGTGGGCACGAAGCTCAAGCTCGCCTTCCTGCTGGACAAGCATGACACCGTCGGCATCGACTGCGTGGCCATGTGCGTCAACGACATCATCTGCTGCGGGGCAAGGCCGCTCTTCTTTCTCGATTATATTGCCTGCGGCAAGAACCTGCCCGAGCGCATCGCCGAGATCGTCTCCGGCGTCGCGGAGGGCTGCGTGCAGTCCGGCGCCGCGCTCATCGGCGGCGAGACGGCGGAGATGCCCGGCTTCTACCCCGTGGACGAATATGATCTCGCGGGCTTCGCCGTGGGCGTTGTCGACCGCAAAAAGATCCTCGACCGCGAGAACGTCCGCCCCGGCGACGTACTTCTCGCCCTGCCCTCGAGCGGCGTGCACTCCAACGGCTTCTCCCTCGTGCGCAAGGTGTTCGACGTGGAGCACGACTGCCCGAAGGATCTGCTTGAGTCGCTCCTGACGCCGACGAAGATTTACGTCAAGCCCATGCTCGCGCTCATGGACGCGGTCAGCGTCAGGAGCGTGGCGCACATCACGGGCGGCGGCTTCTTTGAGAACATTCCGCGCGCGCTGCCGGAAGGCTGCGCCGCGAAAATCGAGCGCAGCGCCGTGCGCGTCCTGCCGATCTTTGACCGGATCGCCGAGGCGGGCGGCATTCCCGAGCGCGAGATGTTCAACACCTTCAACATGGGCGTCGGCATGATCGCCGTCGTCGCGGCGGAGGACGCCGACAGGGCGCTGGAAACCCTCCAGGCCAACGGCGAGGACGCCTATGTGCTCGGCGAGATCGTTGAGGGCGAGGGCGTGATCTTCGCATGAAAACGAAAATTGCCGTGTTCGTCTCCGGCGGCGGAACGAACCTGCAGGCGCTGATCGACGCCGCCAATGACGGGCTTCTCCCGAGCGGGGAGATCGTCCTCGTCTTAGCCAGCAGCCCGAAGGCCTTCGCCCTCGAGCGCGCGGCAAGGGCGGGCATTCCCTCCGCCGTCGTGAGCGCGAAGACTGAGGGAACGCCGGCCGCCGCGGAGGAGAAGATGAACGCGCTCCTCGCCGAATACGGCGTGGAGCTCATCGTCCTCGCGGGTTATCTCAGCATTCTCTCGGCGGACTTCACCCGCCGGTGGGATAAACGCATTCTCAACATTCACCCCTCGCTCATCCCCGCCTTCTGCGGCAAGGGCTATTACGGCCTGCGCGTGCATGAAGAAGCGCTCCGCCGCGGCGTGAAGGTCACGGGCGCGACGGTGCATTTCGTCAATGAGATCCCCGACGGGGGCGAAATTCTGCTGCAGCAGGCCGTCGAGGTTCTGCCCGGCGACACGCCGGAGGTGCTGCAGCGCCGCGTCATGGAGCAGGCGGAATGGAAGCTCCTGCCCCGCGCGGCCGAGCTGGTCTCGAAACAACTTTTGGAGGAACACACTCATGTGGAAAACGTATGATCTCGAAACGCTTCTGAGCGAAAACGACTATCCCGGCCGCGGCATCGTGCTCGGCCGCAGCCCGGACGGCACGAAGGCCGTCATGGTCTATTTCATCATGGGCCGCAGCGTCAACAGCCGCAACCGCGTCTTTCTGCTGACCGAGGACGGCATCCGCACCGAGGCATTCGATCCCGCGAAGCTCTCCGACCCCAGCCTCATCATCTACCACCCCGTGCGCGTCTGGGGCAACTGGACAATTGTCTCCAACGGCGACCAAACCGACACGATCCGCGACTTCATGTGCGTCGGCAAGACCATGGAGGCCGCGCTCAAGACCCGCACCTTCGAGCCGGACGGCCCGAACTACACGCCCCGCATCTCCGGCGTCGTGCGCGCCGACGGCACCTACAAGCTCTCCATCCTCAAGAGCCTTGACGGCGACCCGAGCTGCTGCGTGCGCCAGTACTTCGACTATGACCACCCCGCCGCGGGCGTGGGCCACTTCATCCACACCTACATGATGGACGGCGAGCCGCTCCCCTCCTTCGAGGGCGAGCCGGAGCGCGTGGACATCCCCTGTGAGAACGCCAGAGACCTCGCCGACCGCGTCTGGGCGGCGCTCAACGAGGAAAACAAGGTGTCGCTCTTCGTCAGATATCACGATATCGAGACCGGCGAGGACGATACGGTCATTATCAACAAGAACGAGAACTGAGGGAGAAAAAATATGAATGAACTGGAACTCAAGTACGGCTGCAACCCCAATCAGAAGCCTTCCCGCATTTATATGAAGGACGGAAGCGACCTCCCGATCACGGTTTTGAACGGCAAGCCCGGCTATATCAACTTTATGGACGCGCTCAACTCCTGGCAGCTCGTGCGCGATCTGAAGAAGGCGACGGGTCTGCCCGCCGCGGCTTCCTTCAAGCACGTCTCCCCCGCCGGCGCGGCGGTCGGTCTGCCGCTCAGTGACGTGGAGAAGAAGATCTACTTCGTCGACGAGAACGCGGAGCTGACTCCCATCGCCTGCGCCTACATCCGCGCCCGCGGCGCCGACCGCCTCTGCTCCTACGGCGACTGGGCGGCGCTCTCTGACGTCTGCGACGCGGCGACGGCGGAATATCTCAAGTATGAAGTCTCCGACGGCGTGATCGCCCCGGGCTACACCGCAGAGGCGCTCGAGATCCTCAAGACGAAGAAAAAGGGCAACTACAACGTGGTGCAGATCGACGAAGCTTACGTCTGCGCGCCGGACGAGCACCGCGACATTTTCGGCATCACCTTCGAGCAGGGCCACAATGACTGCGTCATTGACGAGAGCTGCCTCGAGAATCTCGTGACGGACGCGAAGGAGCTTCCGGCGCCGGCGAAGATCGACCTCGTGATCGCCCTCATCACGCTCAAATACACCCAGTCCAACTCCGTCTGCTACGTCAAGGACGGCCAGACCATCGGCGTCGGCGCCGGCCAGCAGAGCCGCATCCACTGCACGCGCCTCGCGGGCAGCAAGGCGGACAACTGGCTCCTGCGCCAGCACCCGAAGGTGCTCGCGCTCGACTTTGTCGACGGCATCCGCCGCCCCGACCGCGACAACGCCATCGACGTCTATCTCTCTGAGGACGAGTGCGACGACGTGCTGCGCGACGGCGCGTGGCAGCCGATCTTCAAGACCCGCCCCGAGCGCCTGACGCTGGCGGAAAAGAAGGCATGGATTGCCTCGCAGCGCGGCGTCTCCGTCGCGTCCGACGCGTTCTTCCCCTTCGGCGACAACGTCGAGCGCGCCAGAAAGAGCGGCGTGGACTACATCGCCCAGCCCGGCGGCTCGATCCGCGACGACCATGTGATTATGACCTGCAACAAATACGGCATCGCGATGGCGTTCACCGGTCAGCGGCTGTTCCACCATTAAGCATTGAACACGTACTACGTATATTTACTGACCAATCGCAACCACAACGTGCTCTATACGGGAGTCACCAACAATCTGGAAAGAAGACTCTATGAGCACAAAAATGGTTTGGTCGAAGGGTTTACGAAAAGATATCGTGTCCACACACTGGTTTACTTTGAAACAACAACCGATGTCAAAGCCGCAATCGCGCGGGAGAAACAGATTAAAAGCTGGTCACGCGCCAGAAAAAATGCGCTGATCGAGACGACGAACCCGCACTGGAGAGATCTGACGGAAGATTGGGGTTAAAACGGTACTCCGCACTTCCCCTATGGTGTCATTGCGAGACCAGTCCGCAGACTGGTCGTGGCAATCTCAGCGACAAAGCATGAACCCTGAGAGAAAGAAGCGATACGCAGATCGGCGGCAGAGATTGCCGCGTCGCTCCGCTCCTCGCAATGACACGCTAACTGATACACAGGAGGAAAACATTATGACGATAATGGTCATCGGCGGCGGCGGGCGTGAGCATGCGATCATCCGCGCGCTGCGCCGCAACCCCGCCGTGGAGGACATTTACGCCCTTCCCGGCAACGGCGGCATGGAAAACGAGGCGACCTGCGTTCCCATCGGCGCGAAGGACATTCCCGCCATCGTCGATTTTGCGAAGGCGCACGCGATTGACTTCGCCGTCGTGGCGCCGGACGATCCGCTCGTGCTCGGCTGCGTCGATGCGCTGCAGGCCGTCGGCATCCCCTGCTTCGGCCCGGAGGCAAAGGCCGCCATCATCGAGGGCAGCAAGGCGTTTTCCAAGGATCTGATGAAAAAATACGGCATCCCGACCGCGAAGTATGAGACCTTCACGGAGCTGGACGCCGCGCTGAATTATCTCGACGGCCAGACCGCCCCGATCGTCGTGAAGGCCAGCGGCCTCGCGCTCGGCAAGGGCGTCATCATCGCGGAGACCATCGCGGAGGCGAAGACCGCCGCCACGGAGATGATGGCCGAAGGCAAGTTCGGCGAGAGCGGCAAGTGCATCGTCATCGAGGAATTTCTCACCGGCCCCGAGGTGAGCGTGCTCGCCTTCACCGACGGCGAGACGATGGCGCCGATGGTCTCGAGCATGGACCACAAGCGCGCGCTCGACGGCGATGAGGGTCTCAACACCGGCGGCATGGGCACCGTGGCGCCGAACCCGTATTACACCGACGAGGTCGCGCAGCGCTGCATGGAGGAGATCTTCCTGCCCACAATGCGCGCCATGAACGCTGAGAACCGCACCTTCCGCGGCTGCCTCTATTTCGGACTCATGATCACGCCCGACGGGCCGAAGGTCATTGAGTATAACTGCCGCTTCGGCGATCCGGAGACGCAGGTCGTCCTCCCGCTGCTGGAGACGGATCTGCTCACGATCATGCAGGCCGTTTCGGAAGGCAGGCTCAAGGACGTCGACGTGAAATTCCGCCGCGAGCACGCCTGCTGCGTCGTGCTCGCCTCGAAGGGCTATCCCCAGAGCTACGAGAAGGGCTTTGAGATGACGCTGCCGGAGACCGCCCCGGACGAGGAGATCTACATCGCCGGCGCGAAGCGAGACGGCGACAGGCTTCTCACGAACGGCGGCCGCGTCCTCGGCGCCGTGGCAAGAGCCGAAACGCTCCCCGCCGCAATCGAAAAGGCCTACGCCCTCGCGGAGAAGATTCATTTTGACAACGCCTACTACCGAAAGGACATCGGGCAGAGAGCGTTGAAAGCAGAAAAATAAAAACCAAATCAAAGCCCAGCGAAGCGGGTTTGATTTGGAGAGAAAGAACGGAGGCGCGGATGCGAAGCCGTGCCGCTTGCGGCGCTGCGAAGCGGAGCAAGTCCGTTCTGACGAAATGGGATGGTGATAAAAATGGTCTATCGCATTTACGCTGAAAAGAAGAAGGAACTGGCCCAGGAGGCCGCGGCGCTCCTTTCGGAGATTCAGGGCTTCCTCGGCATCGGCGCGGCCACGGAGGTGCGCATCCTCAACCGCTACGACGTGGAGCACATCACGCCCGAGCGCTTTGAGGAGGCCGTGCGCACGGTCTTCTCCGAGCCGCAGGTGGACAATGTTTACTCCGACCTGCCGGAGTTTGACGGCGCGGTATTCGCCGTGGAGCCGCTCCCCGGACAGTTCGACCAGCGCAGCGACTCCGCCGAGCAGTGCATCCAGCTCATGAGCGGCGGCGAGCGCCCGCTCGTGCGCGCGGCGAAGGTCTATCTCCTCGCGGGCGACCTGACGGAGGCGGAGATCGCCGCCGTGCAGAAGCATGTGGTGAACCCGGTCGAGAGCCGCCTCGCCTCCCTCGAGAAGCCCGAGACGCTCGTGATGCGCTATGAGATCCCCACCGAGGTGGAGACGGTCGCCGGCTTCACGACGTGGAGCGACGATGCGCTCGAGGCCTTCCGCAGGGAAAAGGGCCTCGCCATGGACGCAGACGACATCGCCTGCTGCCGCGACTACTTTAAAAACGAGGAGCAGCGCGACCCCACGATCACGGAGATCCGCGTGCTCGACACCTACTGGTCCGACCACTGCCGCCACACGACGTTTCTCACCACGCTCGACGCGGTGACCTTCCAAGATCCCCTGCTGCAGCAGGCGTACGAGGAATATCTCCTCGCGCGCGCCTCCATCGGCCGCACAAAGCCCGTGAACCTCATGGACATCGGCACGATTGCGGCGAAGGTGCTCAAAGAGCGCGGCATGCTCCCGAATCTCGACGAGAGCGAGGAGATCAACGCCTGCACCGTGAAGATCACGGTGGACGTGGACGGCGAGGAGCAGCCGTGGCTGCTGCTGTTTAAGAACGAGACGCACAACCACCCGACCGAGATCGAGCCCTTCGGCGGCGCCGCCACCTGCATCGGCGGCGCAATCCGCGACCCGCTCTCCGGCCGGAGCTATGTCTACGCCGCGATGCGCGTGACCGGCGCGGCGGATCCGACCAGGCCCCTCAGCGAAACGATGGAGGGCAAGCTGCCGCAGAAGAAGATCGTCACGACCGCGGCGGCGGGCTACTCCTCCTACGGCAACCAGATCGGCCTCGCCACCGGACAGGTGGATGAGCTGTATCACCCCGGCTATGCCGCCAAGCGCATGGAGATCGGCGCCGTCGTCGGCGCGGCTCCGGCGGAGAACGTGCGGCGCGAGGTACCCGCGCCTTCTGATGTTGTTCTGCTCCTCGGCGGGCGCACCGGGCGCGACGGCTGCGGCGGCGCCACCGGCTCGAGCAAAAAGCACACCCTCTCCTCGCTGGAGACCTGCGGCGCGGAGGTGCAGAAGGGCAACGCCCCCGAGGAGCGCAAGCTCCAGCGCCTGTTCCGCAATGCGGAGGCGTCGAAGCTCATCAAACGCTGCAACGACTTCGGCGCGGGCGGCGTGTCCGTCGCCATCGGTGAGCTGGCCGAGGGTCTGGAAATTGACCTCAACCGCGTGCCCCGCAAATACGACGGGCTCGACGGCACGGAGCTCGCGATCAGTGAATCGCAGGAGCGCATGGCCGTCGTCGTCGCGGCGGCGGACGCCGAGCGCTTCATGGCGCTCGCGCAGGAGGAAAACCTCGAGGTGACGCCCGTCGCCGTCGTGACGAAGGAAAAGCGCCTCGTCATGCACTGGAACGGCAGGGACATCGTGAACCTCTCGCGCGCCTTCCTCGACACGAACGGCGCCGAAAAGCACATCACCGCCGAGGCAGCCCCCGCGGTCACGCCGAAGCAGGAGATCCCGACGGACTTCGCCGAGGGCTTCGCGAATCTCATGAGCGATCTCAACGTCTGCTCCAAGCGCGGCCTCGTGGAGCGCTTTGACTCCACCATCGGCGCCGGCACGGTGCTCATGCCCTTTGGCGGCAAGCTGCAGCTGACCCCGAGTCAGGCGATGGTGCACAAGCTCCCCGTCCTCGAGGGCGAGACCGACACCTGCTCCTTCATGGCCTGGGGCGGCAACCCCTATATCCTCGAGCAGAGCCCCTACCACGGCGCGTATCTCGCGGTGGTGGAATCCTGCGCCAAGCTGATTGCCACCGGCGCGGACTTCAACGACGTTTATCTCTCCTTCCAGGAATACTTCGAGCGCCTCGGCTCCGACCCGAAGCGCTGGGGCAAGCCCCTCGCCGCCCTGCTCGGCGCGTTTAAGGCGCAGCTGGGTCTCGGCGTGGCCGCCATCGGCGGCAAGGACTCCATGTCCGGCAGCTTCGAGGATCTCGACGTGCCGCCGACGCTCATCTCCTTCGCGGTGACGACGGGGCGCACCGTGGACGTGCTGCCGAACGTGTTCGCCCTGCCGGGAGACGAGGTCGTCCTCCTCGCGCCGGACTATGACGAAAACGGTCTGCCGACCACCGGCAGCCTGCTCGAGCTGTTCGATCAGGTGAACGCCATGATCCGCTCGCAGGACGCCGTGGCGGTCTGGACGCCGGGCTTCGGCGGCGTGGCCGAGGCCGTGTTCAAGATGGGGCTCGGCAGCGGCATGGGCTTCAACTTCTATCAGGACGTCGACCTTGAGACGATTTTCGGCTGGAAATACGGCGCGTTTGTCGTGGAGCTCGCGCCCGGCTCGGAAGCGCCGGAGGGCGCGATTCCCCTCGGCGTCGTGAGCGGCCAGCCCGACATTCTGCGCGGCGCCGAGCGCGTGCCCGACAGCGCGTGGATCGGCTATGAGACGAAGCTCGAGAGCGTCTATCCCTGCAACATCCTGCAGGATCAGGGCGAGATCGAGGCCTATCTCTACGAGGACGGCATGAAGGCGGCGCCGGTCGTGAAGACCGCGAAGCCGAAGGTGCTCATCCCCGTCTTCCCCGGCACGAACTGCGAATATGACAGTGCCCGCGCCTTCCGCGAGGCGGGAGCGGAGCCGGAGATTTTCGTGGTCAGAAACCTCACAAGCGACGACATCGCCCGCTCCGCCGAGCGATTTGTGAAAGCGGCGGACGCCTCTCAGATGATCTTCCTGCCGGGCGGCTTCTCCGGCGGCGACGAGCCGGACGGCTCGGGCAAGTTCATCACGGCGTTCTTCCGCGGCGGCGCGGTGAAGGACGCGGTCACGCGCCTTCTCGACGAGCGCGGCGGACTCATGGCCGGCATCTGCAACGGCTTCCAGGCGCTCATCAAGCTCGGCCTCGTGCCCTATGGCACAATTCTCGACACGGATGAGACCATGCCGACGCTGACCTACAACACCATCGCCCGCCACCAGTCGCGCATCGTCTATACGCGCGTCTGCTCCGATCTCTCCCCGTGGCTGCAGCACGCGACGCTCGACGGCGTTTACGCCGTGCCGATCTCGCACGGCGAGGGCCGGTTCCTCGCCGACCCCGCACTCATTGCGGAGCTGGCCAAAAACGGCCAGATTGCGACGCAGTACGTCGACTTCTGGGCCAACCCGACGGCAGACGTCCGCTTCAACCCCAACAACTCCGTCTGCGCCGTGGAGGGCATCACCAGCCCCGACGGCCGCGTCTTCGGCAAGATGGGTCACGCCGAGCGCATCGGCACGGATCTCTACCGCAATGTACCCGGATGCTTTGATCTTGGGATGTTTGCGTCGGCAGTCGAATTTTTTGAATAAATAAAGGAGGATCTACAATGGCATACTTCTTCCCCACCGCTTCCCATACCTTCAATGAATATCTGCTCGTACCGGGCTATACCTCCCTGGAGTGCAGACCGGAAAACGTCTCGCTCCGCACGCCGCTCGTGCGCTACCGCAAGGGCGTCGAGGAGCCCGCGCTGCACCTGAACGTGCCGATGGTCTCCGCCGTCATGCAGGCCGTCTCCGGCGACAGGCTCGCCATCGCCCTCGCGCAGGAGGGCGGCGTCAGCTTCATCTACGGCTCGCAGTCGATCGAGGACGAGGCCGCGATGGTCGCGCGCGTGAAGAGCTACAAGGCGGGCTTCGTCCGCTCCGACTCGAACATCACGCCGGACGCCACGCTCGCGGACGTGCTCGCCATGCGCGAGGCGACCGGTCACTCCACCGTGGCCGTCACCGAGGACGGCACCGCCGACGGCAAGCTCCTCGGCATCGTGACGAGCCGCGACTACCGCGTGAGCCGCATGACCGGCGAAGAGAAGGTCGCTACCTTCATGACGCCGCTGGAAAAGCTCGTCACCGCCCCCGAGGGCACGAGCCTGAAGGAGGCCAACGACATCATCTGGGATCACAAGCTGAACGCCCTGCCCATCGTCTCGAACGACGGCAAGCTCGTCTCCTTCGTCTTCCGCAAGGACTATGACCAGCACAAGGCCAAGCCCAATGAGCTGCTCGATGAGCACAAGCGCTTTGTCGTGGGCGCCGGCATCAACACGCGCGACTATGCCGAGCGCGTGCCCGCCCTCGTCGAGGCCGGCGTGGACGTGCTCGTGATCGACTCCTCCGAGGGCTTCAACGAGCGGCAGAAGATCACGCTCGCTTGGATCCGCGAGCACTACGGCGACAAGGTGAAGGTCGGTGCCGGCAACGTGATTGACGCCGACGGCTTCCGCTTCCTCGCCGACTGCGGCGCGGACTTCGTGAAGGTCGGCATCGGCGGCGGCTCGATCTGCATCACGCGCGAGACCAAGGGCATCGGCCGCGGCCAGGCCACGGCGCTCATCGAGGTCGCGCAGGCCAGAGACGAGTACTTCAAGGAAACCGGCGTGTACGTTCCCGTGTGCTCCGACGGCGGCATCGTCCATGACCACCACATCACGCTCGCCCTCGCCATGGGCGCGGACTTCGTGATGCTCGGGCGCTACTTCGCGCGTTTTGACGAATCCCCCTCCCAGAAGGTGAACGTGAACGGCACGCTCATGAAGGAATACTGGGGCGAGGGCTCCAACCGCGCGCGCAACTGGCAGCGGTACGATCTCGGCAACTCGAAGCGGCTGAGCTTTGAAGAGGGCGTGGATTCCTACGTTCCCTACGCAGGCCCGCTGAGCGACAACGTCCTGCTCACGCTCTCCAAGGTGCGCAGCACCATGAGCAACTGCGGCGCGCTCACGATCCCCGAGCTGCAGAAGAAGGCAAGACTCACGCTCGTGAGCAGCGTCTCCATCGTGGAGGGCGGCGCACACGACGTCGTTCTCAAATCTACCAACCAGCCGGTGTAACCGCCGCTAAATAAAAAACAGGAGGGTAATCCGCATGACCAACGACACCTTCACTCATCTGACCGCTTTTGTTGCATACGGACAGTGCTTTTCCTTTAAAGATGCGGTGAAATTTGTGAAAGAAGAAGAACAGCGCGACGAGCTGACCGAAAAGGAACTGGAGACCATTCGAAGCATTTACGAGCATTACAGACATTTCGGCTTCTGACAGCGCCGCCGGCTACACCCTCAGCGGCAAGGCCGATAATTTCTTCCGCGTGCGCGTGGAAGGCGCGTATCACGACATCGTGGCCGACCAGATTCTCTCCGTCCTCCCGACGGAAGGCGGCAGCGCGCGCACCGGATTCCACCCCTTCGCCTGGCTGAGAGGCCTCTGGCACTGATCAAAAAATCCTCCCCGGAACCGACGTTCCGTGCATCTGTCAAGGAAAAGTAGACAGAAAAAAACCAATTACGGAAAGCCCAGTTCGGTCTTGTACTGAACTGGGCTTTTGTAGCCC
>JBGUHV010000010.1:0-5317 GCA_045112425.1 Oscillospiraceae bacterium | reverse complement strand
CGTACACGGGCTGTGCCACGGGCTGAGCAGGAGCGGCGTACACGGGCTGCACGGGGGCAGCGGCGTTGTAGGCGCCGGCCTTCACGGCCTTCTTGGCCTTCTTGTAAGCCTTGCGGACCAGGGAGGCGACGATGGCGAAGAGCAGGGCAACGATGGCCAGGATGACCACGGCCTTGAGCTGCTCCTTGCCCGGGATCTCGCCGATGATGTGGCCCCACGGGTTCAGCGAACCGTCGGAAACACCGAAGGAGTAGCCCTTGAAGCCGCCGGTCACGAAGCTCGCGATCACGCCGCCGATGGCGGAGATGGCGGAGATCCAGCCGAAGACCTTCGCGGCGCCGGTGCACTTTCCGAACAGGGCCAGCAGGCCGAAGAGGCCGCCGAGCAGACCCGCGACGGAGCCGATGAGCATCAGAGCGTAGGTGACGAGCTTGCCGATGACTTCCTTCATGACGGCAGGACCCTGGAACTCGTTGATGTAGTCGATGCCGGCGTTGGCGATGGTCTCCGCCACGTCGAGGTCAACCACGGGGTAGCCGTTGCGCACCATGATGGCGCCGTTTTCCTTCATGTAGATGTCGGAGGGATCGAAGTTGGGGCCGAGGTACTCGTCCTTGCGGAGAATGGAGATCATGCTGGGAACGGTCTCGTCGCCCTCGCCCTCAGCCTTGGGGAAGCCCCAGGTGGAGGCGTCTTCGCTGTCCCAGAAGCCGGGATAGATGGCGTCGGCAACCGCGCCGCGGGCGTTGATGTCGATGTTGTTGAGCATGTTGTCGAACAGGCCGCCGGGAACGTCAGCGGGGCTCGGGTAAACCTGACCGACGTAGTTGTTCTGGTAGGCAGGCTGGCTCATCAGGCGGGCAAGACCCACGGACAGCGTCACGGAGCCTTCCTCGAACACGGACAGCTGCTTCAGACCGTCGGCGAGCTGCGCCTGGCCGGCAGCGTAGTCGGCATAGCCCTGCGCGAGCTGCGCTTCGCCCGCGGCGATCTGGCGCTGGCCGTCCTCATAACGGGCGAGCTCGGAGTTGGCGTTGGCCACGAAGCTCTGGAACCAGCTCGGGAAGCTGGTGGCGTCGGCCGGGATATCGATGCTCATGCCGAGGGTGTTGGTGATGAGGTCGGTGCTCAGCACGTTGCGCACGCCGCTCAGGAAGATCTGCTCCGCGGTGCGCATGGCGTTGTCATAGGCGGTGCCGCCCAGATCCAGAGGATCGAGGGGGTTGTTGTGCAGCAGGTCGCTGGTGCCGTTGACAATGGCGTTCTTGGTGGCCTCATACTGGGCAACCAGACCGTTGACGGTGTTCAGCGTGCCCTGCAGCTCCTTGCCCTTGTTGTAACGGTCGGTGTTGGCGGCGAGCTCGGCCTTGCCGGCGGCGAGCTGCGCTTCGCCGTCTGCCAGCTGGGCAGCGCCGGCGGCGAGCTGAGCCTTGCCGTCTTCCACCTGAGCGACGCCGTCCAGATAGACGTCAAGATTCTCTCTCAGCTGCTGGATGCCGGGGAGAAGCTGGTCGTTGATCTGCTCCAGACCGGAATCCTGGTCCTCCGTTTTGTAGTCCTTGATATTCAGCACGTCCTTCATGCCGGCGACTCCGGTGAACAGACCGAAGAGGCTCGCGGCGATCAGGCAGAGGCTGAGAATCGCAAGCAGTACTTTTTTCATATTCATCCTCCACTCTACTGCTAGATATTTCGGGCATTATCCCGAATCGTACTCCTAAAATATAGCTTAATTTTCACCAATTAGCAAGAGTCGGTGAACAAAAATTTGCGCACTGTTGAAAAATTTATTTTTTAAACAAAAATGTTACAAAAGTTTGTGCAAAAATTAGCTCGATTTTGAGCCTCTGCCCTGCGATAAAATCGACGCTTTCTTGTGATGCGTTCGGATTTATGATAAGATGTTTCTTGACAGCATTTATAGATAGAAAGAGAGGGACTCTTTATGCTGAAGACAAAAAAGGGAATTGCATATTTCATTGCGCTTATTGTCATTTTTGCAGCAATCATTGGCGCGATCCTTGTTGGTCTCCACATGAGAAAAAGCGCAGCAGAAGCAGCTGAAACACCTGCGCCGACAGAGCTCGAAGAACACTCCCCGGCAAAAAATACCGTTTCTTTTGAGACGATTCAGGAGAGCTTGCGCAGCATGAGCGAACTGGCAACAGAGGAGTATGTGTTTACAGAAGTAGTAAGTGATTCAAGAATAAAGCCGTTTTTAGGCATCAATTTTTCGTGGCGTGAATCATCATTTATTGCGAGCTATGACGGCACGGTTCGTGCAGGAATCGATTTTTCCAAAATAACCGTGGAAGCAGAAGAAATAGACGGAAAGACAAAGTTTACCATCCATGTGCCGGAAGCAGAGATCCTGAGTACAGAGATTGACAGGGATAGTTTTGTTCTCTATTCTGAAAAAACAGGTATCGGTAATCCGCTCTCGGCCTCCGATTTCAATGATTCTTTGGTAGGTCTGCAGGAGGATGTTGAAAAGAAAGCAGAGGAAAAAGGCGTGCTCGAAAAAGCACAGGAGAACGCAAAAGCACTTATTGAAAATTTCGTAAAGAATCTGTTGGATGACGAGATGTATATAGTAGAGGTCATTTGACAATCAGGCTAAGATAGGAGCGCGTAATATGAAAAACGAAATTGCTTTGAGGAAATCGTTGCTTGCATCCCTTCTTATCCTGTGCGCTGTCTTTTCTTTCTTTGTCGTTGCTCAAAAAGCATCTTCGATAGAGACTTATGACGGAACGATTGCTTCAATTGATCAAAAAACAAAACAGGTACTGGCGCTCAGCGCATCGGCAGTAGTAATATCGACAGGAATAACGGCTATCCCAGATGACACAGGAACGAGTATTGCAAACGAACTTGCGGAGTTCACAGGCTATTTCTTGCTGATTCTAACGATTCTGTATACTGAAAAGAATTTGCTTACGGTTCTTGGGCTGATCGTTTTTAAGTTTATTATTCCCGGAGCATGTATTTTGCGCATTGCATCTTTGATTTTTAATGCTGATTATTTGCGCCGTGTTTCTAGAAAAATTGCGCTTTTTTCATTGGTTGTTTATCTCGCCATTCCGCTCAGTCTATGGGTTTCAGATGTGGTCTATGAGAACCACAAAGCCACGGTTGAAACGGCACTGACGGAAACCTCACAGATGGATGATAAATCCTCTCAAATCTCGGAGGCAAATGGTGATAAAAATAAGATCACTTCTCTGTTCTCCGGATGGAAAGAGACGATTTCCGGCTTTTTGGATAAGGCGGCAAAGACTGTAAATCGATTCGTTGAATCTATCGCTATTTTTGTTGCAACCACTTGTGTGATTCCGCTTTTGGTTTTGGCGCTGATTTTGTGGTTGGTCAAGGTACTGTTTGGATTTGCAATTGATTTTCCGAACCCGAAAAAGCTGCGAAAGACTTTGCTTAAGGATAAAAAAACGTCAGAGGAGAATCAACAATAGAGCAAAAGCAGCAAATGCTGAAGGAATTCCAAAGGGCGGGAGCTCTTTGGTCGTTTCAATGAGGGGATTCCAAAGGGGGGAGAATACGAAATCTTCCCCCTTTGGCGATTCTTTGCATACTTTCTGATCGCTCAGAAAGTATGCTCCCGGAGGGAGAACGGAAGCCGAATAGACGCATGATGTTCTATCCTGCTGCGCTGCCAAGATCCTTCGACTCCGCGCCCTGCGCTCCGCTCAGGATGACAGGGAGTGGGAATGGTGCGGGTTCGCCGGAAACCGGCAACCGAATGACCCCGTTCCGCGCGGGCGGATCTGCCCCTGCGCTGCAAAAAGAGAGCCCGGCATCGCCGGACTCTCTTTTTGCTTATTTCTTCGGGTGCGTGGCCTTCATTCTCTGGCTGTGGTCGAGAATGCGCTTGCGGATGCGGAGGTTCTGCGGCGTGACCTCGAGCAGCTCGTCGTCTGCGAGAAACTCCAGGCACTGCTCCAGACTCAGCTGGCGCGGCGGCACGAGGCGGAGCGCCTCGTCGCTGCCCGCGGCGCGCATGTTCGTCAGCTGCTTTTTCTTGCAGACGTTGACGGAAATGTCCTCGGCCTTCGGGCAGACGCCCACGACCATGCCCTCATACACCGGCACGCCCGGCCCGATGAAGAGCTGGCCGCGCTCCTGCGCGTTGAAGAGACCGTAGGTCACGCTCTCGCCGGTCTCGAAGGCGACGAGAGAGCCTGTGCCGCGGCGCTGCAGCTCGCCCTTGAACGGGGCGTAGGAGTCGAACACGCTCGCCATGATGCCCTCGCCCTTCGTGTCGGTGAGGAACTCATTGCGATAGCCGAAGAGGCCGCGGCTCGGCACGATGAACTCGAGGCGCGTGCGCTTGCCGATGGGCATCATCTCCTGCATCTCGCCCTTGCGGGCGGAGAGCTTTTCGATCACGGCGCCGCAGGCCTCGGTGGGCACGTCGGCAACGAGGCGCTCCATCGGCTCGCAGCGCACGCCGTCAATCGTCTGATACAGCACGCGCGGGGGAGACACCTGGAACTCATAGCCCTCGCGGCGCATCGTCTCGATCAGGATCGAGAGACTCATCTCGCCGCGTCCGGCCACGTTGAAGGAGTCGGTCGCGTTTTCAATTTCGCTCACGCGCAGGCTCACGTCCTTGAGCGTCTCGCGCATGAGACGGTCGCGGATCTGGCGGCTCGTCACATACTTGCCCTCGCGTCCGGCGAAGGGGCCGTCGTTGACGGAGAAGGTCATCTCCAGCGTGGGGGCGGAGATCTTCACGAATTCAATCGGCTCCACGCAGTCGGTCGCGCAGATCGTGTCGCCGATGGTGATATCGCCGATGCCCGACATCGCGATGATGTTGCCCGCCGTCGCCTCCTGCACGGGCACGCGATTGAGGCCCTCGAACTGATACATGCTCACGGCCTTCGCCTTTTTCGGTGCCGCGTCCGGCGCGTGGTAGTTGCAGACGGCGATCTCCTGGTTCTGGCGCACTGTGCCGCGCTCGATGCGGCCGATGGCGATGCGGCCGACGAACTCGTTGTAGTCGATGCTGCTGACCAGCATCTGGAACGGAGCCTCGGTATCCATATCCGGCGCGGGGATATAGTCGAGAATCGTGTCGAACAGGGGCTTGAGATCCGTGCCCGGCACCTCGGGGGAGACGCTCGCGGTGCCGTTGCGGCCGGAGCAGAAGAGCATGGGGGAGTCGAGCTGCTCATCCGTCGCGTCGAGATCCATGAGGAGCTCGAGCACCTCGTCCACGACCTCGTAGATGCGCTGGTCGGGGCGGTCGATCTTGTTGACGACGACGATCACGCGGTGGCCGAGCTCGAGCGCCTTG
>JBGUHV010000009.1:0-15915 GCA_045112425.1 Oscillospiraceae bacterium | reverse complement strand
ACTCTTCCCTGCTGATGACCGGCAAGCTGAACACGCATCTGGAGGAGGTGGATCAGTCAGCAAGCGAGATGGAGGAACGGCTGACGGCGCAGCTCGCGGAGCGGGAGCACGTCACGGAGGTGCTGAAAGCCGAGGATCAGATGGCGTGGGTGCGGGCGATGAACAGCATCCGAATCCGCGTGGAGGAAATCGTGCGGCGGGAGCTGGTGGAGGTGGATTGATGTGACGGTTCTGGAGGATCTCTACTACGGCAACATCGTTCCGCAGGCGCGCAGCTACCGCCCCGGCAGCCCGCAGAAGCAGCGGCAGGAGACGGTGAGTGAGCTGGAAAGCCAGCTCAACGAGAAGCTCGACGTCGAGTGTCTGCGGCTGTTTCGCTCCTTCGTGAGCAACTACGCCCAATACCTCGGAGACGCCGCACTGGACGCCTTCATCGTGGGTTTCCGCCTCGGTGCAAGGCTGACTTGGGAGACGTTTGACAGCGACGAAGCACCGCTCCAAAGCATATAATGACAGGCCTCATGCTTTCCAAGCATGAGGCCTGTTTGTTTTACCATAAAAATATTATGTTAATTGATAATGCCAGTAAAATGGTTTATTCAAATCTTCTTTGGTTTTGATTTCATTTAAGCTTCCCGCGTTATTCTCTCATCAAAAGGAGGGCATTGACTATGAAACGTGCCGTTTTTGAGTTTTATTCTGATTCTTTCCATGGGGCTGATGGCCTGCGGAAAGAGCACAAATACCGTCCAAACGCAGGAAACCGGTTCTGCGGAGGAAGCCACAGAGGAAACCGAGAGCAAGCGGATTGTTCTGAGCTTTCGTATCACAGATCGCCCATTTGTTCCACGCACCACGCGAATGCCGCGGCGGTGCGTTTTTCAGCGTCTCGGAAATGGCCGCCTTCGTTCCACTCCAGCGTGCAGTCGACGCCCTGCTCGTGCAGCCGCCGCTCCAGCGTTCGGATGCAGGCGCCGACCTGCGCCATGACAGGGCTTTTCGTTTTCTCCTCGCGGTCGCCGAGGCTCAGACAGACGTGCTGTACGAGGATTGCTTCCTGCTGCGCAAATTCGATCCACCCCGGGAACCAAACTGACGGCGACGCCGCCGCGACGGCGGAAAAACGGTCGGTCTGAAATGCGCTCCAGAGCGAGAACAGACCGGCGAGCGAATAGCCGCCGAGAATCACCGGAAGCGCCTCCGGCAGCGCATATTGCCGCAGGATCGCGGGCAGCAGCTCGCACTCGATGAACGAGAGCGTGTCCGAAGCGCCGTGGCCGAAGCCCTTATTTCCGAAAACGGGAGGCGCATCCCATGGGGAAAGCTCGCAATTCCAGTCTGAGACCGGAAAAGCGGCAAGCAGAAACCCGTCTCCGACGCGCTGTTCCATGAGGCCGATTTCCGCGTCCAGCGCGCTTTGCTCATGCGCTCCCGTCGGCTGGATCAGGATCGCCTTGGGCTGCGCGCCGTGAAAAATGATGCAGCTCCGCCCGCCGACGGCGATGGTCTCTCTTTTCACAGCGCCTCCAGCATCTGCGCAGGGTTTTCTTTGGCCTTGACCGCGCCCTTCTCCTGAAACTGCGGGTACAGGTCGCGGAAGCTGCACGCCTGCGCGGTGCAGCCGCTCGTCATGTCCTTCGGATAAAAATACAGGATCACCTTTCGCCCTTGATAGGACGAGAGTGTATGGAGCTGTCCGTTCTGGTCCGGGAGCGAAAACGCCGGGGCTTTGGTTCCGATTTGCAGCATAATGGTTCCTCCGTTTCTGATCGGTTAAAATAATTATAAGATATCTGCGCCGAACGGTCAAACTGAAAAAGAGCTGCCGACAAACCTTGTCAGCAGCTCTTTTGATACGCTAATGATTTTGTTATGGATGATACGTGCAAACGCTGTCCGCATAGGGGCTGTTCCAGTGCGCATCGTCGTAGCAGTTCAGCTTAAACTCAATTTCCTCCACACTCTCCGCGCCGATTTCCTCCAGCTCGGAGTCGGAGAAGGAGATCTCCACGAGCTTTCTGCAGCCCGGCGCAATCGAGGTCGCCCAGAATGGATCACACATCATACCGTTCACGGAGACGTCCTCCCACGAGCAGGTCACGGTGCTGTCCGTTTTGTTCAGCACATACGCCTTGACCGTATAGCCCCAGATGTTGTCGGGATCCACGCCGGTGATGATGAACGTGCAGGAATCGTTGTCCACGATGATCTGCTCGTTTTCAGCGGCCTGATGATCCGGATAAACTACGGCATCCGCCGAGAGCCCCGTCGGGTAGACGGTACAGCGTTCGTTCACGATGTAGTCGCCGGAATAGTTCTCCGAATCATAAATCATGAGTTCAAACGACAGCTCGTCCATCGCGGCAATGCCGTAGTCCTTCATTTCAGACTTGCTGAAGGAAAGCTTCTCGGCAGCCTTCTTCCCGGCGGCGACCTCCTGCGCCCAGAAGGGGTCGATCATGCAGCCGTTTACCGCAGCGTCTTCGCACGCGAACATCAGAACGGTATCCGATTTATTCTCGCACACCACAGAAACGATAACATTGCTGCCGCTCTCGGAAACCTCGGTGATCGTGAATGCGCACTGCTCGTTATCTGCAAGCACCGTTTCGCCCTGACTGTATGCGGTCTTGGAGTCCTGCTGCTCAGGCGCAGCCGTTTCCGGTTCCGCTTCGGCGATGCTGCCTTCGGCTTTTTCCGGCTCCGCCGGTGCGCTGCCGCAGGCGGCCAGGGCAAAAAGCATCAGCGCGGCAAGCAAGATTAAAAAGAAAGATTGGATAATTTGGCCGGAGGTGAGGCAAATGGAGGTTCAGGAGGAACTCAGGCTCTCCTATTACAAACGGCTTGGCACGCTGGACGAAGCGCATCAGGTCTATCTGGTGCAGCACGTTGCGTCTCACCGTTTGTTCGTGGAAAAGCACCTGACCGTCTACAGCAAAGCGGTTTTTGAATCGCTGATGAAAACTCCGATTCACAATATACCACGAATCAACGAGCTTGTCGAAGATAATCTGGAGCTGATCGTGATTGAAGAATACGTTGACGACATTACGCTGGCATCCATGCTGGAAAAAGGCACGCTCAGCGAATCGGAGGCCGTCAGGATCACCTGCGCGCTGTGCGAGATTGTTGAGCAGCTTCACGCCCGAACGCCGCCGATCATTCATCGTGACATCAAGCCGTCCAACATCCTTCTGACAGAGGACGGAGACGTAAAGCTGGTAGACCTGGATGCGGCAAAGCCGTATACAGGCGCCGCCGACCGGGATACGCAGCTGATCGGAACGACCGGATATGCCGCGCCGGAGCAGTACGGCTTCGGCAGCTCCGACGTGCGAACGGACATTTACGCAATCGGCGTATTGATGGCCGAGATGGTTCACGGCGTCTTTTCGCGCAGTCAGCTGACAAACGGGGTGTATGATCGGACTGCCGAGAAGTGCACCCGGCTCGATCCCGCGCTTCGTTTTTCATCCGTGAAGGAGATTCGCTCTGCCCTTGCCAGATCGGAAGGCAGAAAAACCGGGCGCTCTGCCGCGCCGAAGCGCGAAATTCGGTGGCTTCCTCCCGGTTTCCGCGCCTTAAACCCGCTGTACATGGTTCTGATGGGGCTCTGGTATCTGATGGTGATGATGGGCAGCCTTTCGGCAGAACTGGAGCACACATCGGAAACCGATCTGATTCTGAACCGCATCTGTTTCCTGCTCGCGTTGCTTTTGTCAACGTTCTTCGCCGGAAACTATCTGGACATCTGGGATCGGGTCGGCATCAGCAGAATCAAATCCCCATATCTCAGGATTCCCGCCCTCATCGGGATGACCGCTCTGGTATTCTGCATTCCCATTTTGATTCTCGTCATCATCGAGATGGCGCTGAAGATTTAAGGAGCGGCGTGCGCCGCTCCTTTTCCGCTTGCGCTGATGCGGCCGGGGGCTTTCGTTTCTGCCCATATCAAAAGCGATTCTCCCCACAAGATGAAAAGCCCACCGTCTTTTCTGCAGAGAAGACGGTGGGCTTATTGCAGGTTCGGACCGTGTCTGCCGCCTCCATAAGCGGATCATTTTTTCACCAAATAGAGCGTTTTTCTGTAATATACATCCATGTCAGACGAGCCATACCATGACATTCTGCGATAAAAGATCGGCTCTCCGCAGTAGTCAGACGTCAGCACACAGCGCATCCGATAGTCCCCCGTACTGTATTCTTCGTAATATACCGCCCCGGCGAACGCTCCGTCAGCAACGAGGATCTCATCCGGAGCGATCCCGCTGTAGGAATCCTCCTCGATCCGTTTGCCTCCGGGATGGAACTCGGGATCCCAGGCTTCCAGATAATGAACCTTGATTTGCCATTCCTTCGCCTGCGCAAGGATTGCCTCAGCTGCCGCATCGTCATATTCCTGAAATCGGAAGCAGACGGCGTTCGGCGAATCTGATCGAAATTCCGCATCTTTTTCGTCGCATACCGTTGCGAAATGGTTGGGCAGCTCTTTTTTCGTAATAAATTGGTACACTGTTTGGAAATCCATTCTTTGACCTCCCTTTTCAAATGATTCCTTCATTTCGACACGCCGGAAGTTCCTGCCTTGCTGTAGGGGCAGCGGCTGCCGATGCACTGGTTGTTCTGCGCGGAATAGGTACAGAGGATCTCCGATTTTTCCATCTGCACGCCGAAGTGCTCCGACACAAAGTCAATCGCCGCTTCCATGGACAGGAAGGAATCGCGCTTGCAGCAGCGCGGGCCGCCGATCCCGCCGATGGCGGAGAGGGATTTCGCCGTCATCTGATGCGCCAGGGCAAAGGGCTCCACAGTCAGCGGCGTGGAGGACGAGAGGATCGACACGAACATGCCGGAGCTGACGCCGGCGCCGCAAGCGCCCCAGAAGCCGCAGGCGCCGCCGGGCACGCTTCTGCCGCGCTTCATCATCTCGACGAGGGCTTTTTTCAGATCGAGCTCTCCGCCCGCGTTGTGATACGCCGTCAGGAGCGCCGCGCCGACCATGACGTGATGCTCCGGCCCGTGCATATGGCAGAACGGCTGCGCCATCATGGTCTGGATAATCTCCACAGGGTTTTTGGAGGCGCTTTCAAGGCACAGGCTGAAAATGGCATCCAGCCCCGCCATATGGCAGTCATTGCAGACAAAGTGGCCGCTGATGCAGCGTGTCTTTGACAGATGACGCTTCCCGCAGATCGCGCAGCGCATCTCCTCATCGGCCTCCAGATAGATCAGAGGCGCTTTGCAGATCAGGCATTCATCATTCATAGTCGCACTTCCTCTCCCTGTTCGATCCGTAAGGCATTGATTTCTTTCAGCTGCTCAGGACGGTGATGACCATCGGGGAGAGTCCGGCTGCGCGGATTCTCTCCAGATCGGCCTCCATGACGGGCTGCCCTTTGAAGACGGTCTCCCCTTCCGCGACCAGCGGTGTGAGCCCGTCGCCGTTGAGGGTGAAGGTATCAATGCCCGCGAGGAGAAGGATCTCCATGCCGTCATCGGATCGGAAGGTCAGGGCGTGGCCGGTTTCGGCGAGCTCGAGCACGACGCCGTCGCACGGCGCGAGGATGCTGCCGCTCTCGGGAAGAATGCCGATGCAGTCGCCGATGACGCCGGAGGAAAACATGATATCGGGAATTTGCTTCATGGGAACGGTTTCGCCGCTCACGGGCGCATAGAGCGGGAGATTTGCGGCGTCCGCTCTGCCGGTCATCGTCAGCGGCTCGCCGGCTGCAATGCGCCGGGGCTTTTTCCGGCTGAGCCGCCGGAAGGAGGCGGAGCGCCATTCGGCGGCCTGCTCCGGCGTGAGCTCGCTCTCAAAGCGCAGCTCCTCTGCCCGATAGAGCGCGTTCGTGATCAGATAGCCGCAGACGTAGCTGATGACGAGCGCCGTCAGATACAGGATCACGCTCCGCGCGGAGCCGCCGGGGCCGGCGGTCATCACAAAGGCGCCGAGAAGACCCGAGGGCCCCCAGGTGGTGGACGCGACCTGCGTGACCATGATGAAGGCGCCGCCGAAGCCTGCGCCGAGACCGGCCGTGAGGAAGGGCTTGCCGAGCGGCAGCGTGACGCCGTAGATCAGCGGCTCGCCCACGCCCAGCAGACCCGCCGGCAGCGCGCCGGAGATCACGGAGCAGAGATTCTGGTTGCCGACCTTTTTGGCCTTCTTCCAGAGGGCGAGCGCGGCGCCGACCTGCCCGGCGCCGGCCATGGCGAGCGCGGGATAGAGCGTGACGAAGCCCAGCTCCGAGAGCTGAACGCTGTAGAGCGCGACGAGGCCGTGGTGCATGCCCGCCGCCACCAGCGGCAGGAAGAATGCCGCGGCGAGATAGCCGGAGAGGGCCCGAATGAAGACGTTTTCGGACAGGCACGCCCGGCTGAACAGCCAGACGATGCCGCTGGATGCATAGCCGAAGAGCGGCATGATGAAGACGATATAGGGCACGACGCAGAGCAGCATCGTGAGCAGCGGGGTGAAGACAATGTCGATGGATTTGGGCATGACGGTGCGGATCGACTTCTCCACATAGGCGATCAGAAGCGCGCCGGCAATGACCGCGAGCACGCCGCCCTTGCCGCTGCATAGCACCGAATCGAGCGGAACGGCGCTGTTATAAAGCCCCATGATGGAGGCGATCTGGTTGATGCCGTCCAGAGACGTGATCATGCCCAGCATACCGCCCAGAATGGGCGTGCCGCCGAAGCGCTCCACCGCGCGATAGCCTGCCCACGCGGTGAGAAAGGTCATCATGGCGGTGTTGATCAGCGTCAGGATCTGATAGAGAAAGCCCCAGACGTTGTTTTCGGCATAGTTGGGCACCGTCTGCGCAATGAGAGAGGCGAAGCCGCCGCAGAGTCCGGCGGCGATGATGCCGGGCAGCAGCGGGATGAAGATGTCTCCGATGACTCTCAGAGCGGTTCGGATCCGGTATCTTTTCATGGCTTCATTCTCCTGTCACTTGAGGCCCCGCATAGCGGAAGCAGAGCATGGTAATATCGTCAAACTGCTCGGCGCTGTCCACGAAGCGCTCGATATCCTGCGTGACGTTCAGCAGCACCTGCTCCGGCAGCGCATCCGGGTCCTGGTTTAGGGCCGAGAGCATACGCTCGGCGCCGTAGAGCTCCTTGCCCGCGTCCGTCGCCTCCGCGACGCCGTCGGTATAGACGAAGAAGCTGTCGCCGGGGTTCAGCTGAAATGCGTGCTCCCGGAACGGGAGATCCGGCATGACGCCCACCGGCACGGAGTGCTTATAGACCTGCAGCTCGTAATGCCCGCCGGCTCTGCGCAGAGCCGGGTGCTCGTGGCCGGCGTTCGCGGCGACGCCCCTGCCGGTAGAGATCTCCAGCACGGCGAGCCAGACGGTGACAAAATAGTCCGCGTCGTTGCCCTCGCAGAGCTGATTGTTGACGATGGCGAGGGTCTCCGCCGGACTCTATCCGTTCTGCAGGGTGGATTTGATCAGCACGCGGGAGACCATCATCAGCAGCGCCGCGGGAACGCCCTTGCCGGACACGTCCGCCATGACAAAGCCCATGTGGTCATCGTCGATCATGAAGAAATCATAGAAGTCGCCGCCGACCTCCTTGGCAGGGGTCATGCTGGCATAGAGGCTGAATTCCTTCCGATCCGGATAGGGCGGAAACAGACTCGGGAGCTGGCTGCCCTGAATCTTGCTGGCCATATCGAGCTCCGCGCCGATGCGCTCCTTCTCCGCCGTGACTCTCTGGATCTGATCGATGTACAGGGTCATTCTGGCCGACTGCTTGGCAAAGGACTCCGCCAGCACCTCGATCTCATCTCCGGTGCGGTAGACGTCCTCCATGCGAAACTGCCGGTTGCGCACGCCCAGAGACGCCACGCGCCGGGTGATGGTGTTGAGCGGATCCGTGATGCGGCCGGCGATGGAAAAGGCGGACACCATGCCGGCCGCCACAATCAGCACGACCAGCAGGATGAGGATGTTGCGGGCATGGAACATTTCGCGGTGGAAGGTCTCGAGCGCGCTGCTGCGGATGGTCTCATACGGATCCTCCATGCCGTTTTCGAGGTAGAGCTGCTTCTGGGTCTCATAGGTCTCGCTGACCAGCTGCTCCACCTTGTTCGACTGGTAGAAAAAGACCGCAGTATACGCCGCGATGATCAGAACAATCGTGACGAGCAGCATGCTGAAGATCTTGAGCCGGATGCCGCCCGTAAAGAGCCTTTTCAGAGTTTTCATAACGGTCTCCTGTGTCGGTGTGCGTGAATCGGTAATTACTTCTGCATGGCGTCGAGCATCTGCAGGACGATGCGGCTGGAATTGTCCGCCGCGATGTCGCCCAGGTTTTCGACGCCGTCGTGCGCGGTGCCGTCGGCCTTGTCGGACATGGCGCGGATGACCACGAACGGAACCTCATACTGCGTGCAGACCGCCGCAACCGCGGCGCCCTCCATCTCGCAGGCGATGGCGTTGAAGTTTTCCTGCAGCGTCTGGACGTAGGACTCGGACGCGACGAACTGGTCGCCCGTGGCGATGACGCCCTGAAAGACGTGCTCCTCGCCCACAATCTGCACGGCGCTGTCATAGGCCAGCTCCACGAGACCGGGATCGCAGTCATAGTAGCCCTTCTCGCCCTCGGATTCGCCCGTGACGCCGGTGGTCCAGACGAAGCCCTCGTTGGTCATGTTGCCGTAATCGTGCTGGACGAGACTGGTCGCGATGACCTGATCGAACACCCGGGTCTCATCGCCGACGCCGCCGGCGATGCCGGTGAAGATCAGATCGGAGATCGCATAGTGGTTGAGCATGGCCGTCACCGCGGAAGCCGCCAGCACCTTGCCGATGCCGGAGCGCATGATGACGACGTTCTGCCCGTGCAGCTTTCCGACATGGAAGTTCACGCCTCCGATGGTATCGACGTGGTCGATTTCCGCCTCGGCGAGCAGCAGCGCCACCTCGTTGTCCATGGCGGAGACGATGCCGATCCTCTGCTCCGCCGTCTGCGGCTGCGCGTCCTCCTGCTTTCCGGCGCACGAGGCGCAGGAGAGCAGCATCAGCACCGCCAGCAGTCCAACCCAGATCCGTTTCATCTTCTTTTCCTCCTGTATCTTTCTTGCGGTCGTGAGACCGTTCAGACCCCATCATGCGGCAGGCTTCGCTCGGGCGCGTGGGCGAAGAAGATTCGCTTCGGCTGAAAGGAAAAAATGCGCTCCCAGTCGGTCTTCAGCTGCGCGTTGTTTTCATACGCCTCCAGATACTCGAACGGCTCGAGATCGCCGACGATGCAGTCGCCGTCGTCCAGCACGAGTGAGACGCTGTCCGCGCTGTGGCTCGGGGTCGGGATGATCTCGCCTGAGACGCCGAGCTGTGAGAGAAACGCCCGGCTCTCCGCGCAGGAGATGACAGCCGCGTCCTCCTCGCGCAGCGGCACAAACGGCAGCCGATCCCGCTCGAAGATATCGTCCGAGGCGTGGAGCGCGCCCTTCTGCACGTCGATCACCAGATGCCGCACCCCCTGCCGGACGAGCTCGCCGATGAGGCCCATATGGTCGGGGTGATAGTGCGTTGCGAGGACATAACAAATGTCCTTGGTCGTGAGGCCGTTTTGCTTCAGCGCTCTGTAAAACGACGGCAGCGTTCCGGCAAAGTCGGTATCGACCAGCAGGCCGCGGATGAAAAACGTATTCGTATTGCCGTATTTCAGTTTGAGCATAGGTTCCAATCCAAAGAGGCAAGCCAGTCGTCCGCCTCTTTGTGAGAGCGAAAGACCGTGATGCTCCGTGTGTCGCGGTATCGGTCGATCAGATCGTGGATCACGGGCAGCTGATCGGTCGGGAAATCGAGAATGTACCGGCGGAACTCCGGATCGAACTCCGGTTCCACCCACGGCAGATCCTCGCGGACGGCGCCGACGCGCTCTGCGGCGTTTTGGAGGCACTGCTCCACGGGAAGATCAAAGAGGAACACGTCCGTGCACGCTTCGAAACGAAGCGGGAGCGTGCGGCGATAGTTGCCGTCGATGATCCATGCCGGCTGCCGCAGAATTTCGCGCAGCGAGGCGCCGAACGTCTCGCGGTCGACGGTGGTTCTGTCCGGCTTATGAAACAGCATGTCCAGATAATGCAGCGGCAGCCCGGTTTGATCCCGCAGCTTCCGCGCGAACGTGCTCTTCCCGGCGCCGGGAGAGCCGATGACGATGATTCTGGTTCCAATGAGCGAATGCATCGGCGCTCACCTTCTGCCTTTGACGGCATGCCGGACGGCGGCGTAGAGCCCGTACCCGACCGCAGCGCCCAGCGTGTTCATGATGAGATCGTCCACGTCGGTGGCTCTGGAGGCAAAGGGAAGCTGCAGAAGCTCGATGCACAGCGAGATGAGCGCGCCCCAGCCGATCACCTTCCAGAAACGGTCGAGCTTCCGATAGACAATCGGCAGAACGACGCCGCTCGGAACGAACATGGCCGCGTTTCCGACCACGTTCCACACGATATCCCGTGCGCTGCCGTAGCGGAACAGATATACCAGCGGGAGCAGGTTCACGCGGAACGGAAAGACCGCCGAGGCGTCAAAGACCAGCGGCTGGATCTGCCCGTCCACGAGCGCGCGGGGGAAAAAGACGAAGCGGATGATGACCGCGAGATTGAGATACATGAGCAGCAGCACGGCTTCGCGCTTCCAGAGAATCTTCCCCTGCCGCTTCCAGACGACCAGCCGCGTGAGCAGCCAGACGGCGGTGAAGATCAGTTCCGCTGTGAAAAAGGATATGGTGAGCATTGGACGGTTCTCCCTGGATCGGAGCTTTTTCAGGCTCCGCAGATTGGTTTATTATAGCATGGATGCCGTGAATCGACAAGAAAGACGCCCCTGCTTTTTTCGAAAAGCGGGGCGCCTTTTTTGCTTGTCTGCAGGCTCAAAACAGCGCTCTGTGCGCCTCGAAAAACTGCTGGTAGAGGCGGACGCTCTCGAGGTTCCACCAGTCGCGCACCTCGACGGGGTTTTCGTCCAGATCATAGATCTTCGCGCCCTCCATCGAGAGAAGCAGGGGCGAGTGCGTGGCGATGATGAACTGGCAGCCGAAGAAGCGCGCGCTCTGCTCAAGAAACGCTCTCAGCTCCTGCTGGCGCGCTGCAGAGAGGCTGTTTTCCGGCTCGTCGAGCAGATAGAGGGCGTTTTCCCGGATGGAATCGGTGAAATAGAGCAGCGCGCTCTCGCCGTTGGAGCGCTCGGTGACGTTGCGCATGAGCCGCTCGCGCACAAACTGCGACTGGCTCTTGGTCTTGGCGTCGGTGCGGCGCTTGAACTCCTCATAATCCTCGAGCGACCGGAGCTGATACGGCTCGTACCGGTCGCGCAGCCATTTGTCAAAGAGCACGGCGCGCTCCTGATCGATGCCCTGATTGATGCTGCGGATATCCAGCAGATAGTCAAAGACATCGTCGCTCGTGATGATGCGGCTCCCCTGCGGGATCGGCCTGCGGCGCGCCGTCTCGGCGCGGCAGAGCTGCACATAGTCCTCGAAGAAGTCCGAGCGGTTATACACCGCCCCGCGCTCGACGCCGAGCCTTTCGGCGATGACGTTCAGGATCGTGGATTTACCGCTGCCGTTTCCGCCGTAAAAGATCGTGACGGGCGCAAACTGCCACGTATCCGGCAGACCGCGCATCGGAAAAACGCGGAACGGGTACTTCGTCGTGTAGCAGGTGCGGCGGTGGATCGGGTTTGCCTGCGGGTCCAGATACCGCTCCTCTTCCTGCCGGCTGGGCATATGAAAGGATTCCAGATAGATCATGACGGCCTCCAATCTGACGTCTGGTGCATAAGGCTTGTTCGGTCAATACCGTTGAATACCACGTTATCAGAAACCCTGTCTGAAAAATGACCCCAGATACCGCTGCTTGTTTTATGTATTTACCATAAATATATTATGTTAATCTAAAGATGAGAGTATCTCCGAACGGATCACAGATCCGTTCGGAGATACTCATACAATCTGTCCGCGATCTGAAAGCCCATTTTGAAATACATTTCCTTCGGCGTGTCTTCGTTGTCGGCATGCAGAATCAGCAGATCCGCCGGATGGGCCGCTTTGATATGACCGAGCAGACTGGTCGCCGCATACTGACGCCGATACGCCTGATCCACAATCAGGCCGTCTATGCCTGTGATCCCGTCGGCGCTGAAGCTGTGGCAGGCAGCAATCAGTCGATCTTCGAAATATGCTCCGTGAAAGGCCAGCTTGCCGTACAGCCGTCTGATATTTCTTCTGGAGAAGTCTTCTCCGTAGAGCGGCCCGAAGTGCTTCACTTCGATCTCTTCCAGCTCTGAGAGCGCAGGCGTTCGAAATCGGAGGCTTTCATTGCGCTTCCAATGCGCTTCCTTCTCAAGAAACGCCATGGTCAGCGTGACGCCGGGTTCCAGTCCGAACGCATCTTCCAGCGGCTGATTTCCTTCCAGCTTGAGAAAGGCTGCGCCGAGGCTTTTCTGGTAATCCAGCGCACACGCAAGCTCCGCCGCCGTCGGCTGGGCGGTGTATTCGAAGCAGTTGTGGTCATACTTATCCGGCAGAGCGGAATCCTCCCACTTCAGCAGGTGCTCCGAGAACGGCTTCTGAACCGAAAACAGGCCTGCCACCTTCTGTTCAAATTCTCTGGTTTTCTCTGAAATATCCATCGCATCTCACACGTTGTATCCGAGCGCCTTCATATCGGCGCGTCAGATTCCGAAAGCGCCGTGGCCTCCGACTCCGGGAACACGCAGCCCGGCATTTCCGCGGCGGGAACCCGGCGGGCGCAGTATGGCGTCAAGCCGTCGTCGCCGACGGGCTGTTCCGTCAGCCTGGGGCCGCCGCATTGCGGGCAGTATCCAAAGCTCATTTTGGCGCCTCGCTTCTGTTCTCATGCTCCGAAAAGACCCGGAACTGCGTATGGAAAAACAGCCCCGGCAGGATGCTTTTGTAGAGCGCCGTATAGATCGCGCGCAGCGCGTCGGCCGTGTGCGGCGCTCCCGTCGGCACTTCGAGAATGCGGTAATCCGCGCCGAAGACGCGGCTTGTCAGCTCGGTTTTCATGCAGCCGCTGCGAAGATAGAACCGCAGCCGCCGCTCGCGCTGCGCGCGCTCGGTCTCATCCTTCGCCTGCTCCGGATCCTCCACCTCGAGGACGACGCAGTCCGCGTCCGTGAGGCAGGGTGCGAGCTTTTGCAGAAAGACGGAGCCCAGGCCCTCGTTACGGTGTTCCGCCTTGATCGCGAGATAGTCGAGGAGGTGGTTCCTCCCGAGCCGGACGAAGAAGGCGTAGCCCAAAATCGCATCGCCGTCACAGAGTTCGTAGCAGTCGTAGGCGCCTTGCTCCCACGAGCGGCGCAGAGAGGTCAGCGGTCGCAGCTCGTTGCGCGCAAAGTCCTGTTTCAGCCGTGTCTGATAGAGCGCTTCGACCTGCGCAAAATCCGTCAGTCGTCTGACCGACAGGCGTTCTCTTGCATTGGTTTCCATTGTTAATGACAGATCAGTTGACAACCGTGGTAATGACGGGCTTTCCCTCGCGGTCGAGCAGGGGCGTCATGCCGCCGGCATAGCCGCTCGCGTGAAAGAGATAGTTGACGCCCGTCTCCCGATCCACCCAGATTTCGATGGTTGAGAGCGTTCCCTGCGAATAGGTCTTCTCAAAACGATCGTTCTTTGCCATGTTTATTCCCCTTTCGGTATTGAAATCGTAAATCCGCCGAGCTCCGGCGCGGCGTTGTCGATCAGCCCGCGCAGCCACCATTCGTAGGCGTAGCCCTCGGCGCAGCGGAAGAACGGCTCGCAGCCGGGCATGGTGAGGAGCGCCTCGCGCTCATCGGCGAGATCGCCGCGCCAGTAGGCGTCCATGGCGGCATAGAAAAACTGCGCTGCGCGATTTTTCTCCCGCTGGGAGAGCGGGTTTCGCACGGACATGTCGTTCACATTCTGAACGGAATAGCGCTGCAGCCGCTTCTGCTGCCAGCGGCTGAAATGCAGCAGCGTACGATCCTTCTGCCCGGTTTCGGCGGCCCAGCCGTCCACGTCCACGCGGCGGGGCGTATAGGTGACGGCGGCGTCCGTCAGATCAAGTATGCTGTATCCGGTCGGGTAGGCGAGCAGGTATTCCGTGATCAGCTCGGTCAGGTTCTGCTCCTGCAGCACATAGCGCGTGTGCACATGGCCGCTCAGATAGAGCGGCACATCATATGCCCGCAGGAGCGCAGCGAGGCGGCCACCGTTCTCCAGATACAGCCCGCTGCGCGCAGGGTCTCCCGCCTGCTCCGTGAGGAGGTTATAATGCCCCGCGCAGAGCACGGGAAGACCGCGCCGCCGCGCCTCGAGGAGCATTTCCTCCGCCCACTGCAGCGTGCGTTCGGAGAGGAACGCCTCGTCATCCGTGCGGTACGGCGCTTCCGCGAGGTCGATGGCGGAGCGATCATAGCCCGCCGTGTCCATCATGAGAAGGCAGAGTTCGTCCGTCATGACGCAGTAGCTGAGCGAGGCGCAGTCGCGGCTGGAGGCCTCGCGGTAACCGAAATCGGCATAGAGATCCGCAAACTCCCGCTGGCTGACGGGCGCGAGATCGTGGTTCCCGGGCAGGACGCAGACGGTGACGCCGCGCTCCTCCGCCGCACGGAGCTTTTCGACAAGCGCCTCATGGTGCTCGCGCTTTCCGAGATTGACGAGATCCCCGGTGAGGAGCAGGAGCGCCGCACCGTTTTCGGCGGCGTCATAGAGCAGCGCGTCGATCAGCTCGGGGTTATAGGCGACGGCGCCGAGATTGGCGCGCTTGCCGGTATTGTCCGGATCAAAATGCAGATCCGACGCGACGGCGATTCTGAGCCCCGCCGCCTCCGGCAGCGGGGAAGCCTCCGGAACGGTCACGCCGCAGCCGCAGAGCAGCAGCAAAACGAAGCAGAGCAGCACTGCCGGCACGCGCACGCGCTTCATGAGGTCGCCCTCCGGCCGCGGAACACGCGCAGCGATTCGAGCAGGTGCTGATGGCGGACGCCCGTAGCGTCAAAGCGCACGGTGTGGAAGGCAAACTGCATGATCGGCCCCATGCAGAAGGCGAAGATCAGCGTGCCGACGCCGACCGGCCCGCCCAGAAGCCAGCCGATGAGCGTGACGGCGCTCAAAAGCGCAATGCTGACCGCGCCGATTGGGATGCGGCCTGCGCGCTTCGTGAGCCCGACGAGGAGCGTATCGCGCGGACCGCAGCCGAGGGCGGCGGACATGTACAGATACTGCGTATAGGCGATGATGACGAGGCCGAGCAGCATGAGCGGAACGCCCGTGAGCAGCGACGAACAGGGCGGCACAAGACCGAGGTGATTGAAGAAATCGACGGACTTGCCGACGACGACGGCGTCGATGAACATGGCGAGGCCAATCGGCTCGCGCAGGAGCACGTCGATGACGAGAATGGCGAAGGCAATCGTGACGGAGGCCGTGCCATAGAGCACGCCGAAGGTTTTGGCGACGCCGAGGTTCAGCACATCCCACGGCCCGACGCCGATGTTTGCCTGAATGGCGAGATAAATCCCGAGGCCGTTGACAAAAAGCGCGGCCGCCGCGAGGAGCATATGGAGCAAAATGACCCGCGGCGACGCATTCTCGCGCAGCGCGGCTCTGGAGATTCCGAACACAGCGCGCACCTCCCTTCCGTTGCTTGACCGAATAATGAAAGGATTATAGCACGTTCCGGCGGGAATGCCAAATATTTCTGATTCGTTTCTGCCCCGCGAAATTTACATGCCCTATATGAGAACGCCGGATTTGGCGTTCATCTCATGCGAAAGGGATGTAATATCATGAGCTACGAACAGGAAAGCAGGCGGTTGACGGAGGCGGCGGCGCAGACTGCGCCGGAGGATTTGGCGGCGTATCTGGCGGGAATCCGGGCGGATCTGCTGCCGGAGGGGCGGGGGGGGGGGG
>JBGUHV010000008.1:0-2823 GCA_045112425.1 Oscillospiraceae bacterium | reverse complement strand
ATCACCGACAGTCAGGGGCGCACCGTGGACTTCAAGAACACGATCATCATCCTTACGTCGAACCTCGGCAGCCAGTACCTGCTCGACGGCATTGACGAAAACGGCAATATCAGCGATTCCGCCCGCGCCGGCGTGGAGAATGAACTCCGCCGCGCCTTCCGTCCGGAGTTCTTAAACCGCCTCGATGAGACGATCTTCTTCAAACCCCTCACCAAGGACGATCTCAGCCGCATCATTGATAATCTGATCGCCGGCCTGCGCCGTCGTCTGGCTGACCGCCAGCTGCATCTGGAGCTCACCGACGCCGCCAAGGCGCACATCATCGAAAACGGCTTCGACCCCGTCTACGGCGCGAGACCCATGAAGCGCTATCTGCAGTCGAAGGCCGAGACCCTCATCGCCCGCACCATCCTGCAGGGCGACCTCCACACCGGCGCCACGCTCGTCGTCGATGAGGAAAACGGCGGCCTTGTCTGCCGTGTCAAATAAACCCCTTTCACACCAGAACACCCCGGCGCTGATGCGCCGGGGTGTTTTGCGCTTGAAGGGAGGCTTTGCTCTATGGTATCATAAAAGAAAACTCCGTTTCAGGATATGGACAAGGGGGCATTCCATGCGAATCATCCATATCGCCGATCTCCATCTCGGCAAAACCGTCCATGGCGTCTCCATGCTCGAAAACGGCGACCAGCCGCACTGGGTCGATGCGTTTCTGGATCTGGCCTCGTCCGAAAAGCCGGACGCCATCGTCATCGCGGGCGACGTCTATGACCGCAGCGCACCGTCCGGCGAGGCGGTGGCGCTCCTCAGCCGGATGCTCACGCGGCTCTCGGAGGAAGAGATCCCCGTCATGCTCATCGCCGGCAACCACGATTCGGCGCAGCGCCTGTCGTTTGCCAGCCCGATGCTCGCCCGGCAGGGGCTGCACATCTCCCGCCCGCTCTTCGAGTCGCCGGAGCTTGCGCACGTCACGCTGGAGGATGCGCACGGCCCGGTCACGTTCTGGCTCCTGCCCTACGTCTTCCCGAGCCTGATCGCCGAGACGCTGCAGGACGATTCCCTGCGCGACTATGACGCCGCCGTCCGTGCGCTGCTGCAGCGCCAGCCGATTGACTTTAGCGAGCGCAACGTGCTCATCGCGCATCAGAACGTCGTCGCCGCCGGCTGCGCCGGCGAGCGCGGCGGCTCCGAGACGATGGTCGGCGGCCTCGGACAGATCGACGCATCCTGCTTTGACGGGTTTGACTACGTCGCCCTCGGCCACATCCACGCGGCCTATGCCGTCAGGCGCGAGAGCGTGCGCTATGCCGGCTCTCCCATGTGCTATCACTTCAACGAGACGCGCCAGGCGAAGAAGGGCCCCGTGCTCGTCGAGCTCGGCGCAAAGGGCGCGGCGCCCAAAATCGAGGTGCGCGAGATCCCGCCGCTGCATCCCATGCGCGAGCTGCGGGGCGAATTCGATGCCCTGCTGCAGCAGGAGCTTGATCTTCCGCGCCGGGGCGAATATCTGCGCCTCGTCCTCACCGACCGGCGCCTCAGCCCGGAGACCGTCGCGCCGTTCGAGGCGCTCTGTTGCGAGCGCGGCAGCGTCCTCATGGAGCGCTCGTCGGAGTATGAGCCGTTTCGCGAGGCGACGAGCGCCACGGCTGCTGCCGCGGAGCAAAAGAGCATCGGCGCGCTGTTCGCCGATTTCTATGCCGAGCGCACCGGCGGCGACGTGCCCGGGGAGGCGGACGCGGCGCTGCTCGATTATGCCGAGTCGCTCACGCAGCACGCCGACGTCCACAATGACCCCGGCGCGGAGGAGATCGACAAGCTCCTTGACTATCTCGTGAAGCAGGAGGGAAGCGTATGAGACCGCTGTCTTTGGAAATGACCGCCTTCGGCTCCTATGCGGACAAAACCGTCGTGCCGTTCGAGCAGATGAAGCACGGGCTCTATCTCGTCACGGGCGACACCGGCGCCGGCAAAACCACGATCTTCGACGCCATCGTCTTCGCCCTCTTCGGCACGGCCAGCGGGCCGGATCGGAAGGGCGATATGCTCCACTGCGACTTTGTGTCCAAGTCAGAGGACACCGTCGTCACGCTCCGTTTTCTGCACAATGGCAAGGAATTTACCGTCACGCGCACGCTCCACTTCCGGAAAAAGCGCGGCACGGACGAATACGGCGAGAGCACGGTCGACGCCGAGCTGCACGAGCCGGACTGCGCGCCGATCAAGGGCGCAAGCGCCGTCACGAGGCGCGTTGAAGCGCTGCTCGGGCTCAATGCCGAACAGTTCTGCCGCATCATCATGCTCGCGCAGGGCGAGTTCAAGCGCTTTCTCAAGGCCAACAGCGACGAAAAGAATGAGATCCTCGGCAAGCTCTTCGACAATTCGGCCTATCTCTATTATCAAAACCTCATCCTCGGCGCGAGAAGCGAGCTTGCGCGCCGCCGCAAGGCGCAGGTGGACGAGGTGAGCACCCTGATGCACACCCTGTTTCTTCCGCCTGAGGATCTGGACGATACCGCCCGCGAGGGGCTGCTGCCCGAGCACCCCGCGCTGCTGGGAAACCTCACCGCGCTCATCGAGGCGGAGACCCGGCGCGAATCGGCGCTTCGCGCCGAGGAGACTGCCGCGCTGCAAACCGTAAATGCCGCGAGCGAGCGCCTCGGCGCGGCGGAGGCCGTCAATGACAATCTCGCCGCGCTGGAAAAGGCGCGCGCGGAGCTGGCTGCGCTCGAGGCGCGCTCGCCGGAGATGCAGCGGCGGGAGGCGCAGCTTCGCCGCACAGACGATGCCTTCCACAAGGCCGTGCCCGCCATCCGGCGCGCCGGA
>JBGUHV010000007.1:0-4929 GCA_045112425.1 Oscillospiraceae bacterium | reverse complement strand
GACGAGCGGAGAGAGGCCGGAGAATGTGTGCAGCAGCCAGCTGTCCAGCGCGGCGCCGGATTCGGCCTTGCGCAGGAGCGCGGCACGCTCCTCCGGCTCCGTTTCAAAGAAGTTCGGCTTATCCTGCTTCGGCGGCAGACGATAGCGCATGCCGGGCAGGAGCGGACGAATCTCGCTCATGGAGGGATCCACACGGCGCATACAGTCGAGGATAATACCCTCGCCGTCGACGAGGATCACATTGGACTGACGCCCCATCATCTCAACGACAAGAATGCGTTTGGTCTCGCTGCCCATCTCGTCATGTGCGTCCATATGGATCTCGAGCAGGCGGTCACCATTGTCCGCAAGCTTTACGATGCGCCCACCGACCAGATGCTTGCGCAGCAGCATGCAGAACATCGGCGGCGAGGCGGGGTTTTCAAACCGCCCCTGCGTGAGATGCACGCGCGCGCTGCCGACGCCGCCGTGAATCAGAAGCCTGGCGTTGCCGTCGTGCGTGCGCAGGCTGAGCAGCAGCAAATCACGCTCCGGCTGCTGCACCTTATCGATTTTCGCGCCTAGAATCTGCGGCGCAAGCTCCATATGAAGCCCGGAGAGAAAAACAGCATCCAATGGCATGTCAGAGCACCTCCGCGATCAGCCGGAAAAGTTCGATCAGTCGGGCAGTTTCTCCCTTGAGCCAGAGCCATCCAAAGAGCGCCTCCAGGCCGGTTGCCGCGTGATATTCCGCGACCTCGGCCTTCTGCGGAATGCCGTTGACCTTCGCGTTGCGCCCGCGCTTGAAGACCGCAAGCTCCTGCTCGGTCAGGCAGTCAAGAATGTGCGCGACGGCCGCCGCCTGCGCAGGCGCGTTGACCCGATGCACGGTTTCGCGGTGGAGGTGCGCAGCGCCCGTGACGCCGGACTGAGCCAGCGCCGTGCGCATCATGAGCTCATACACCCCGTCGCCGATATGCGCAAGGGCGAGCGTGCTGTAAGCGCCGACGTCCGCGTCGGACATGGCGGGGGAAAAATTCTCTCCCGGAACATACTGAATGTTCGCAACGGGGCGGTCTGTGGTCCGCCCCGTTTGAAAATGATCATGCTTCATCCTGGAAGGTATCCTCGTTGTCGTCAGCAAAGGCCATCTGGGTCTGCAGCACCTCGCCGGGCGCCGTGCCCTGCACATACTGCATCTCCTGCCACTGCTGCTTGGTGATGAGAATTTCGCGCGGTTTGGAGCCCTGGAACGGGCCGACCACGCCGATCTCCTCCATCTGATCGACCAGACGCGCCGCGCGCGAATAGCCGAGCTTGAGGCGGCGCTGCAGCAGCGAGACGGACGCCTGATTCGTCTCGAGAATGACGTCCACCGCCTGCGGAAGGAGCTCGTCGTAATCATTGTCCTTGCCGCCGGAGGCAGCGGAATCGCCGCCGGACGAGCCGCCGGACTTGCCGTCCTCCTTGATGGCGGCCTGCTCTATCTGGGCGATAATATCATCGCTGTACTGCGCGTCGCTGTTCTGCTTGATGAACTGAATGACCTCATCGCGCTCCTCGTCTGAGACAAAGGCGCCCTGCACACGCAGGGGCTTTCCGAGCGTGATCGGCGCATAGAGCATATCGCCGTTGCCGATGAGCTTTTCCGCGCCCATCGTATCGAGGATGATGCGGCTGTCCAGCGCGGAGGAAACCGACAGCGCCACACGGCTCGGGATGTTGGCCTTCATGAGACCCGTGATGACGTCGGACGACGGACGCTGCGTGGCAATGACGAGATGCATGCCGGCGGCGCGGCCCATCTGGGCGACGCGGCAGATGCTCTCCTCCACCTCTTTGGCGGCGCAGAGCATGAGGTCGGCCAGCTCGTCGATGACGACCACGACGTTCGGCAGCGTCTCGCCATCAGCGGAGGCGCGCTGCAGCTCGTTGTAGCTGGCAATGTCGCGCACCTGCACCTCGGAGAAGAGCCGATAGCGCTTGAGCATCTCGACCACCGCCCACTGCAGGGCGCCGGCCGCCTTTTTCGGATCGGTCACAACGGGGATATAGAGATGCGGAATGCCGTTATAGACGCCGAACTCGACCATCTTCGGGTCGATCATGATGAGGCGCACCTCGTCAGGCGTCGCCTTATAGAGCAGACTCAGAATGAGCGAGTTCATGAACACCGACTTACCGGAGCCGGTCGTACCGGCGATGAGCATATGCGGCAGCTTGGAGATGTTGCCGACGATGCAGTTGCCGGCGATGTCCTTGCCGACGGCGAAGGACACCTTCGACTTGGCGCTGCGGAAGGTCTCAGTGTCAATGATGTCGCGCAGGCGCACCATGCTGATGACCTTGTTCGGCACCTCGATGCCGACGGTGGAAATCTTATCCGGAACGGGCGCGATGCGGACGTTTTCCACGCCAAGCGCGAGCGCGAGGTCGCCGGAGAGGTTGGTAATTTTATTGAGCTTAACGCCCGCCTCGAGCTCAAGATCATAGCGCGTTACCGTGGGGCCGCGCGTGATGTCGCGGATGCTGGCGTTCACGCCGAAGCTCTGCAGCGCGGTTTCCAGGCGGTCACGGTTGAAGTTGACCTCCTCGCTGGCGTCCGCCTTGCTGCGCGTGCCGGGCTGCAGGATATTCACAGGCGGATACTGATACGACTCGTGCTCGCCCTCGCTTTCGATGGCGGCGGTGATAGCCGCAGTTTCGGCCTTGACAGCCTCAGCGGCGGCCTTCTTGGCGCTCTTGGCGCCGGTGCTGACCGCCTCACCCTGCTTGGAATCCACGAGCTCGACGCCCGCAAGATCGGCGGCCTCCTCGACGGAGAGGGGCTTGACCTTGCTCGTGTCCTTCACGGCGGGCACCTTCGGGCGGACGGGCTCGTCGTCCATGTTAATGTCATAGGTCACCTTCGCCGGACGCAGGCGAGCCGCCTGGGCGGCCTCTTTTTTGGCGGGAGGCTCCGTCTGATACACCTCGCGCTGACGCACGGGCTTGGGCTGCGGACGCGCAGTGCGCGCGCTCTTGCGGCGCGCAGGCTGCGGATCTGCCTGCTCCAGCTCAAAGAACGGATCGTCCTCCTCGCCGGGATCCTCGGGATAATACTTCGCATCACTGCGCTCCTGCAGCCACTGGAAGATCTTCTGCACCGTGACGTGGAAGCAGCGGAGCAGCGCATAGAGAAACGCAAGCAGGAGCAGCGGCGCCGCGGCATATTTGCTCAGCGCCGACTGCAGCAGCATGCCGAGTCCGCCGGCAAGCACGCCGCCGGTCTGGCCTTCGATGCCGCCGGAATAGAGCTCCTTGATGATCGTATAAACGTCGCCCTGCGTGAAAGCGGATTTGCAGAGAATCAGCTGCAGTGCAGCACCGAGCAGAAACGGCAGCGATGCCGCGCACACGCCGCGGAAGACCGCCGACTCCCGGTTGACCGAGATAAGAATCCAGCTGAGAATGCCGAGCGCAAAGGGAAAAACCCAATAGCCATAGCCAATGATCCCCATGAGTCCCATCCGCAGATAGCGGATGACAAAGCCATCCTCTGCCTTTGGATCCAGGAAAAAGCCGATGAGCGCAAGCATGGCCACCAGCATCAGAATGCCGGCATAGATCCACATGGACGGCAGCGCCTGACGCGGCTCCGGCTGGGGCGCCGCCTTCGGCGAGGGCTTCGCCGCGGACTTCTTGGCTTTGGTCGGCGCGCCCTTGGGCGCTGCCTTCCTGGCGGTGGAGGCGGACTTTTTCTTTTGGGAAGAACCGTTGTTCGCCATAAATAACTCCTTTTAGTCGATTAGAACAGCAGCGAGAGCACAATCGTGAGAACGCCGGCGCCCCACATGTAATAGCAGAAGTGGCCGAACTTGCCCTGGCTGGTGATGCGCTTGACCAGACGGATCGCAAACACGCCGACGACGGCGGCGACCACGGTGCCGATCAGATACGCGGGGATGAGAGATGCGTCGATGCCGGTTTTAATGGCATCAATGAGGGTCAGAAGCGTCGAGCCCGCGACGGCGGGGATCGACATCATGAAGGAAAACTTGACGGCAAAATCGCGGTCGAGTCCGCGGGCCATGCCGGCGGTGATCGTGCTGCCGGAGCGGGAGATGCCGGGAATCGTGGCGACGCACTGGCAGAGGCCGATGATGAGCGCGTCCTTCACGGTCATGTTGCGCTCGGTGCGCTTGCCCTGCGGCATGCGGTCCGAGATGAACAGAATGCAGCCCGTGAGGAGAAAGAACATGCCGATGGCAATCGTGTGGTAGTAGAGCTCCTCGACCTTATCCTTAATCGGGAAGACCAGTACAAGCGGCAGCGTGGCAAAGATAATCATGAGCACGAGGCGCGCCATCGGGAGCGGGCGGCGATCCGGGCCCTTGCCGGTGCGAAGACCCTTGCCCTGGAAGAACCAGATCACCTCGCGCACCATCTGCACGATGTCCTTCCAATAGACGATGAAGATTGAGATGAGCGTGCCGAAATGGAGCATGACGTCAAAGAACAGGTGCCCCTGCTCCGTGGTGGACATGTGAAACAGATTCTGCAGCACAGACAGATGTCCGGAGCTGGAGATGGGCAGAAACTCCGCAATGCCCTGCACCAGACCGAGAATGATCGCATTCAGAATGGACACTGATAAATACCTCCGAAATGAGCGAATATTCGGGATCGCATATACATTATGTAACCTCGAATGCTTATCATATCATAAATATCAAAAAAGAACAAGTAGAAAACGTTTAAGATATCTTACGAATTCTTGGAGAATTGAGCAGCAGGGAGCTCGAGGGGCAAGGCCTCCTCGAATCAAATCTTCAGCTTTCAAAGCCGCCTGTTCAGGCGGTTTTGAAAAGCTGAAAAAGCGGGTGCAGCGCACCCGCTTTTCTGTGCAATTGGTTGATTTTACGCCTTTTCCTGATAGGCCGCGAGCACGCCCTTATAGGTCATCCAGCA
>JBGUHV010000006.1:0-12037 GCA_045112425.1 Oscillospiraceae bacterium | reverse complement strand
TCCGGCTGGAGAGCCACATCTCCAAGCTGCAGGCCTGCTTCGTCGGCGCGTTCGATCTGTTCGATCCGCTGCCGATCTTTCTCGAGCAGGCGATCCGCCGGACGTATCTGGAAAAGGGCTGGTATGACGACAGCCGCGGCGGCGAGCCGGGGCTGGAGACCCCCACGATCTCGGACCTGTGCCGAAACGCGGAATACATCGTTTCGCACTCCGGGTTCGACAGCAAAATGAGAAGCGATTTCCAGGCCTCGCTGCTCGAGCGGCTCAATTCGCTCCGCCGCGGCTCCAAGGGCAGAATGCTCGACACGCGGCATTCCATCCCGATGGAGGATCTGATGCAGCGGCCTGTTGTGCTCGAGCTGGACAGTCTCAACGGCGACGAAAAGTCGCTCATCATGATGTTCCTGCTCAGCTATGTCTATGAATACTGCAAGGTCAAGCGCAAATCCGGCTCCCCCTTAAAGCACATGCTGCTCGTGGAGGAGGCGCACAACCTCATCGCCGCGCAGGGCGGCGGCAGCGACCACCGCGCCGATCCGAAGAGCCAGACGATTGAGCTCTTCGTGAACATGCTCGCGGAGATGCGCGCGCTCGGCCAGGGCATTCTGATCGCCGATCAGCTGCCCACCGCCATCGCGCCGCAGGCCGTCAAGCAGACGAACGTGAAGATTCTCATGCGCGTCACGGCCAAGGACGACCGCGAGGAGATCGGCAACACCATGGATCTGAACGAAGAGCAGATGCATCAGGTGGTCAACTTCAAAACCGGAAACGCCTACCTCTACCACGAGGGGGAGGATCGCGTGCGCGCGATCCGCATGGTCAACTTCAAGGGCGAGCACGACGTGGAGGAGCCGCCCTCCGATGAGGAGCTGCGGCAGATCATGGCGCCGTATGAGGCGGCGCACGAGGATCTGTTCATGCCGTATCCGGAGTGCGGCGGCGTGTGCGGGCGGTGCAACCGCCGCGTGCGCAATCAGGCCGAGAGCCTGATCCGCGAGATCTCCGGCGCCGGGGGAGATGCGTATGACCGCGTCTTCCGCGACGTGGGCAAAACGCAGAAGGACGCCTTCCGCAAGACGCTCGGTCTCTGCGGCGTCACGCGCCTGCTCGCCAAGCGCGAGGCGGAGCGCATTCGCGCGCGTTATGGCGAGATCGGCGACTGCTTCGGCGGCTGCGTGTACATTCATCTGCTGCACCAGATGCCGCAGCAGATGCGCGAGTGCGGCCTGCGCGGCAGAAAATGCGCCTGCGGCGAGGCCGAGCGCGCCGACTATCTGGAAAAATTCAAAGCGATTCGCGGGGAGGAATAATCATGGCCAATCTGGAACAGCTGGAAGACTACGAATCCGAGATCGAATCCAGGGAGGATCAGGTCGAGGAAGCGGACGAAAAGCTCGAGGCCGTCAACGAGCGGCTTGACAACATTGAAAACGCCATCGGCCAGCTCGGCGACGATCAGGAGGTCGCGGGCTCCCTCGAGAGCAACCGCGAGGACGCCGAGCAGGAGAAGGAGCAGGTCGAGCAGGAGCGCGAGGAGCTCGCCTCCGAGCTGGACGAAATGCTCGGCGAGCTCGACGAGATGCAGGAGGAGAACGAAAACTCCGCCGAGGTGCTCAGTGAGCTCGCCTCCTCCGGCGAGGACGTCGGCGACGCGTCGCAGATTGTGGAGAGCCGACGCAGCCAGATCGAGCAGTATAAAAACCGCATTCAGCAGATGCAGAACCGTCTGCGCTCCTGAACGGCGGACGCCATAGAACGGAAAGGAGGGCGCTTCGTTGGACTTGCATGACATCGGCTCCGAGCTGGAGCAGATCGAGGCGGAAACCGCCGAGCTTTCGGATCAGAAGGCCGCGCTGGAATCGAAAGAGCAGGAGCTGAGCGAGGCGGTCTCCAAGCTGCGCGAGGACGTCGAGATCTCGGATATCGTCGGCGCCAAAGAGGCGCAGAACGAGAAGGAACTGGAAAACACCGAGCAGAAGCTCCAGTCTTACCGCTCGCAGGTGGAGGCGCTGGAGGACTCGCTCCAGGCGCTCCGGGAGGAGCTGCAAAACAGCGAGTCGGTTATCTCGCAGCTCGAAGCGCTGGGCGAGAACGTCTCCGAGGGGCTGAGCGTGCTCGAGGCGCGGCGGCAGCTGCTCGAGGAATGCGAGCGGCAGCTGCAGGAGATCGTGGAGCGGCTGGAGATGGACTCCGCCCTCCAGCCCGGCGAGACGGGCGACCAGTCCGCCGCCGCCGGCGCGCAGGAGGCACAGCAGGAGACCGGGGATGACCGGCAGGAGAACCCGCAGCAGCAGCGCTCTGCCTGGGCCGACGCGCCTGTCGCCGGCGCCACGGGCTTCGCCGCGCTCTCCACGCCGGATCTGCTCGCCGCCGCGAGCCGGACGCAGCAGATGCGCGCCGATATGGAGCGCGGCCTTGCCGGCAACCCCGAGCGCGCGGCGGAGTGGGATATCGTGCGCGGCAGACTCTCGGCGGAATACGCCGCCGAGGCCGATGCGCTCCGGCAGCGCGCCGATGCGGCTGCCGAGGCGTCTGACGCCGCCCTCAAGCGCTATTATCAGGCGGTCGAGGCCGCCGGGGATGATCCGCAGAAGCTCGCCGCCGCGCTGCCGCTGCGCGCGGAATACAGCGCGCTGCACGACGAGGTGCGCCGGCTGCGCTCGGCGGAGAACAACGCCCGGCAGGAGGCGGACTATCTCGCCCGCGGTCTCAATCCGGAGGACCGCACCACGATGGTCAGCGTCGGCGGCGGGAGCCTCACGGCGCTCCACGGCATGCTCACGCCGCAGCAGGGCAACGCCGTGCCGGACTTTCGCGGCACCTGCGGCATCTGCTCCTCGGCAGACACCGCCACGATGCTCGGCGTGCGATACACCGAGGCGGAGGCCATCGCCATCGCGCGCGCGGAGAAGGCCTGCAGAGACAAGCCGATCCTTCCCGTTTATCCCGAGCGGGTGAAAGAGGCGATCCGCAATCATAACGGCGGCACAAACTGTTATGACCGCGAAAAAATCCTCCATAAGATGGGGTTTGAGGCGCAGACAGAGCGGGTGAACAGTCTCACGCACATTGCCGATCAGATCAAAAGCGGCAGGGGCGCGATCCTCGGGGTCGATGCGCGCGTACTCCATAAGGACAGCAGTCTGAAATCCACCCGCGCCTTTGAGGCCAACCACGGCGTGAGCGTCACCGGCGTGGAGTTCAATGCCAAGGGCGAGCCCGTCGGCCTCTGGCTGCACGACACGGGCGTGCACAGCTCGATGGGAACGGAATTTTTCTGCTCCGCCGACGATTTTGAGAAGATCAGGCGGACGTCCGGCAGCAGCGTACAATTTGTCTGGAAGAAGGCGAAATGATGATGAAAGCACTGGATCAGGTGGATCGCCTGTTTACCGGCCTCTATGAGGGTGAGGTGCCGAGCTGGCCCTACCTCGTGCAGACCGCGGGCGGCGACCGGCTTGCGATGTTCACCTATTTCCCGGATGAGGACCCCGAAACCGGGGCGGACGTGGTGCTCGGCTATGGCCGGGAATGCCGCCTGGAGGGCGGGGAGATCGTCTCCGAGGAGAAGGAGATGTTTGAAACCGAGGAGGCGTTTCTTTATCTGCGCGACGCGCGGGAGATGACCTATGATGAGCGCGACGCGCTGCTTGCGCAGTATTGCGCCGCGATCGACGCCTTCCTCGCCGAGCCCGAAAACGACACGCTGCGCCGCGCCGTCGGCACGGCGTTCCGGCAGATTGTGTCCGGAGACGCGCTGGAGATGTACCGGCAGAACTGCCCTGCGTTTCTCGCGCGATTTGGCGCAGACGGAGGTAATGAAGCATGAGATGTTTGAATTGCGGCACGGAAAATCCGGACGGCAACCGGTTCTGTGTCAACTGCGGAACGCCGCTTGCGGAGCCGGATTCCGGCCCGTACACGCCGCCGGCACCTGCCGGATATGGCGCGCCGGAGCCCGCCGGGTATGCCGCGGCGGAGCCCGAATCCTCCACGCCGCCGGAGCCTGACGGATATGCCGCGCCGGACCCCGCGCCGTATGAGGGGCCGGGCGATCTGCCGCCCGATGCGCCGGAGGATTCGGACGCCGGCTTCCGGCCGATGCCGCCCAGCGGACAGGACAGCGGCGGCGGAAAGCTCGGACGCGGCGGAAAAGGCGGCCGCAGGGGAAAGAAATCCCGCGCCGGCGGCAGCACCTCCGGCCCGAGCTACGGCACTGCGCCCAACTACGGCGCCGCGCCGAGCTACGGCACCGCCGGCAGGCCGCAGCAGCCGGTTCGCCGCAGCGGCGGAAGCAGGCTCCCGCTGCTGATCGTACTCGGCGTGCTGGCGCTGGCGCTCCTTGGCGGCGGACTGTATTTTCTCCTCGGCAGGGGAAACCGGACGCGCGGGGGAGACACCCCGCCGCCGATTGCGATCCAGACCGCGTCTCCGGGAGGTGACGCCGCCGAGACCGCGCCGGTGGAGACGCCCGCCGCCGAGACGCCTGCGGCGCAGACGCAGCAGCCCGTTCCCGCCGCCGGCGAAAAGCTCACGCCCGCGCAGGTGGAGGACGCCGTCACCGACATCCGCAGCCGGTATAACGACATTATGAGCGCCGTCTCGGCGGGAACCTACACCTCCCGAACGACGGACGACGTGACCGTCTATTTCGACGGCGATGACGTCAAGTGCATCGTCGTGCCCGGCGGCACGAACGGCAGCACCTACAGCCGCTGGTTCTATTTCGATCACGGTCAGCTGTTCTTTGCCTATTATGAGGGCAAGGACGCGCACCGGCTCTATTTTAAGGACGACGTGATGCTCCGCTGGCGCTACTGCACGGACAAGGATCAGCCGGACAATGCGGAGAATTACGACCAGCTCGACACCGACGCGTACCGCGCCAAGCAGGATCAGGTGCTGGAGGATGCGCGGCGCTTTCACCCGTAACGATATATTGATCTATAGAGAGGAAAATGAGATATGATTTGTCCTAAATGCGGTGGTTTTGTTCCAGAGGATCAGTACTTTTGCAGCAGCTGCGGCTACCGTATCCGCCCGAACCCGAAGAAACACAAAGACGATGACAAAGGCGTTACGAAGCCGCCAAAACGCCCGTTTAAGTGGCAGTATCTGGTCATCGCCCTGCTGGTGCTCGGCGTGGGCTTTCTGATCTATCGCCTTGTGCTGGGAAACAAGCTGTCTCCGAGCGCGCTGAACGATGAGATCGTCAACATCAATATTCTCTATGACGAGGTGCAGGCCGAGCTGAATGCGGGCGAGCTTCAGAAGGTGGAGGAGGACGGCGTGATCTATCATTACGACGACCTCGGCGCGCTTCGCTTCGTCTACGTCAAGCCCGGCACGGGCGGACTGGACTATGAGCGCACGTTCTATTACCACAACGACAAGCTCTTCTTCGCCTATTATGAGGAGACCGACTCCCACAGCCTCTATTTCAAGGACGACGAGCTCATTCGCTGGCGCTACTGCGCGGATAAGAGCAATCCCTCCGCCAGAGAGGACTTTGACCAGCAGCACCGGGAGCAGAGCTATCAGGACATGGAGTCGACGGTGCTCACGGAGGCTTATTCTTATTTGAACCACTGACGTCGGATTGAGGTGACCCACAGATGAAATGTCCGAAATGCGGCTCCTATGTGCCGGAGGAGAATACCTTCTGCACGAGCTGCGGCTACCGCGTGCGCACGCAGCAGTTCAGAGAAAAAAAGCAGCAGCGCGAGCGTGAGACGGAGGAACTGCCCCGCCGGCCCAGACAGCGCGCGGCGGGCGGCGTGAACTGGCAGAGCGTGATCATCGGCGTGCTGATCACGGCGGTGCTTATGCTCGGCCTGTATGCGATTCTGGGCGGCCGCTCCGGCCGCTCCGGGCAGGCGCCCGCGACGATTGCGCAGCCGACGCAGCAGACGAACACCGACGCGTCTTCGCCCACGCCGGAGCCGACGCCCACGCCCACGCCGGAGTCTGCGGCGTATCTCCTGCCCACGAGCAGCACGGAGTATCTCTCCGAGTCGGACATCAGCGGTCTGACGTGGGAGCAGCTCTGCCTTGCCAGAAACGAGATCTTCGCGCGGCACGGCAGAATGTTCAACACGCCGCAGATCAAGGCGTATTTTGAGGCGAAGGACTGGTACCAGCCCTCCATCCCCGCCGACCGGTTTGACAACAATTCGCTCAGCGCGGTGGAGAAGGCGAACGTCCAGCTCATCTCGCAGTATGAGAGCAGCCATTACGGCGGCTCGTACTATTGATGCGCACCATGAGAAAATCCATTGTGCTTCTGCTTCTGGCGGCGCTGCTGCTCTCCGGCTGCGCCGCCGGAAGTCCATTCATCCGCGTGCGGGAAAAGACGCCGCCGGCGGATTCCGCCGCGCCGGAGCTGCCCGCAGAGAGCCCGGACGCGCCGACGCCCTCGCCGGAGCCGACGCCGACGGCGGCGCCGCTCTGCGTCGTGATCGACCCCGGCCACCAGCGCACGGGCGACGCTTCGCTCGAGCCGGTCGGCCCGGGCGCGAGCGAGCAGAAAGCGCGCGTGACCGGCGGCACCACGGGCCGCTTCACGGGCATCCCGGAGTATGAGTGCAACCTGCAGGTCGCGCTCCTGCTGCGCGAGGTGCTCGAGGCGCGGGGCTACCGCGTGGTGCTGACGCGGGAGGATCACGACGTGAACCTCTCCAACCGCGAGCGCGCCGAGATCGCCGCGCAGGCGGGGGCGGACGTGTTCGTGCGCCTGCACGCCAACGGCTCGGAGAATCCCGCCATGCAGGGCGCCATGACGATCTGCATGACGAAAGACAGCCCCTACCACCCGGAGCTCTATGCCGACAGCTTCCGCCTCGCCGCGTGCATTCTCGATGCGATGACGGCGCGCGCCGGCTGCGAGCGCGAGCGCCTCTGGGAGACGGACACCATGTCCGGCATCAACTGGTCGGAGATGCCCTCTGTCATCGTGGAGATGGGCTACATGACCAACGAGAAAGAGGATCGGCTGCTTGCCGACGACGCCTACCGCCAGCTGCTGGCGGAGGGCATGGCCGACGGCATTGACCGGTATTTTGCGGAGAAACAGGCGGATGAAGCGTAACCACACCCCGTTTATCGTGATTTTAATCCTGCTGGCGCTGCTGGCGGGTCTGATACTGTATCTCATCGGGCGCGACCGCCTGCCCGCGCCGACGGCTGTGCCGGAGGCGTCGGAGTTCATGCTGCCTGCCGGCAGCGCCGAGGCGGCGCCGGAGCCGACGCCCCCGCCCGAGACGCCCTCGCCGGAGGACGCCGCGCTCGAGGCGGAGATTCGCGCCTGCCTGCCGGACGCCGCCGAGCAGTGGGATATCTATTATGAGTCGCTCTCCGACGGGCGCTTTGCCGTCGTGCAGCAGAATCTGCCGGCGGATCACCGCATGGTCTCGGCGAGCCTCATCAAGCTCTTTGTCATGGGCGCGGTCTATCAGGCGGATGCCGATGGCCTGCTCGACGCCGACGCCCAGAGCGCCGATCTGCGGAGCATGATCACCGCGAGCGACAACAGCGCGGCCAACCGGCTCATCACGCTGCTCGGCGGCGGCGACGCTGCCGCGGGCATGGAGCGGGTCAACCGCTTTGCCGGGAGCATGGGCTGCGCGGACACGCAGCTCAACCGGCTCATGCTGGTCGAAAACGGCCTGCAGAACTATACCTCCGCGCGCGACTGCGCGGCCTTCCTCCGCGCCGTCGAGGCCGGAACGTGCGTTTCGGCGCAGCGCTCGGAGGAGATGATGACGATGCTGCTCGGGCAGACGGTGAACAACCGCATCCCGCAGCAGCTCCCGGCGGGCACCGCCGTGGCACACAAAACCGGAGATCTGCAGCACCTTTCCTGCGGCGACGTGGGCATCGTGCTCGCGCCGTCCGGGAGCTATCTGCTCTGCATCATCAGCAATCAGTCGGCGGATGATTACCGCACCGCGCAGACCGCGGCGGCCATCTCGCTGCTGGTCTATGCGCAGGCGCAGGAAAGAGAGGTGTCCTGAATGAAATGCAAGCACTGCGGCGCGGAGCTGATTCCGGGCAACCGGTTCTGCGTCCAATGCGGCGCGAGGGTGACGGAGCCCGGGCGGGAGAGCGCCCAAACCAGACCGCAGCCGAAGCGCCCGGTCTGGCTGCTGATTGTTCTGCTCGCGCTCGTCGCGGCGGGCGGCCTGCTGATCCATTCCATGGGCTCGCGCCGCGCCGAGAGCGCGCCCGCCGCCATCTCCGCGCCGGCCACCGCCGCGCCGGACGCCGCCGAGACGGCGCAGCCGCCCGAGGTGACGCCGACGGCGGAGCCCGCTGCGGCGCCCGCCGCCTCACTTGCCCATATCCGCGATGTGACGGCATCGAGCGTCTATTCCGGCGAATATTCCTATCTGCCCACGCTCATCCGCGACGGCGACCTCACCACCGCGTGGGTCGAGGGTGTCAGCGGGCAGGGCGAGGGCGAGTCGATCACCGTCTGGTTCGACGATACCTGCCGCCTGAGCGGCTTTGCCATCAGCGCGGGCTACCACAAGACCGCAAGCCTCTATGAGAAGAATTCCCGCCCGAAGGAGATCGAGCTCACCTTCAGCGACGGCTCCTCCTGCCGCGTCACGCTCGAGGACCGCATGGCGCAGCAGACGGTCACGCTCTCCGCGCCCGTCGACACCGCGTCGCTCACGATACGCCTCGTCTCCGTCTATCCGGGCACGACCTATACCGACACCGCCATATCCGAAATCGTTCCCTTTTAACGAAAGGAGCCATGCCCTATGAGATGCCCTTCCTGCGGCGAGATCATCGTCGACGGAAACCGCTTCTGCACCAACTGCGGACACCCGGTCGGAGAGGAGCTGCCGCTGCCGGACGAAGACTTTGGCAGGCCTTATGAGTCCGCCGCGCCCGCAAAGTCGAACAACCGCTTTCTCTATGCCGTGATCGCGCTGCTGGCGATGCTGCTGCTCGTGCTGACCTATCTCGTCTTCGGCGGTCAGATCATGGAGAAGCTGCATCCGTCCGCGCCCGAGGCGCTCTCCGCCCCGGTCATGACGGCCACGCCCGCGCCGACGGCGGCGCCGACTCCGACGCCGACGCCCACGCCTGCCCCGACCCCGACCCCCACGCCGATGCCCGTTCCCGGCGAGGAGCTGGAGAACGCGATCTATCGCTATCTGCACGCGTTTATCAGCGACGTGAATTCCGGCGACTACTGGGAGCTCTACAGCGCTGTGCAGAGCGGCAGCCCCGTCGAGACGGAGCAGAAGGAATTTGTGAAAAAGAGTCTCGAGATTGACCGCGAGGAGGATCTGCTGGATTATCAGGTGCAGTCCATGACCCGCGTCAATGAAAATACCTGCTACGTCACCGTGCTCGAGGCGTATGAGATCTGGCAGGACGACGATCCGCAGCACTTCACGATGAAGCAGCGCTGCACCTACCAGCTCAACCGCCAGAGCAACGGCGACTGGCTGATCTACAGCTTCGTGGAATACGAGGCGTTCGATCAGGTGGAGTACTGAGCCGATGAAGCTGAGTAAACCCGGCCTTGTGATTGCGGTGCTCGTCGGCCTCATCGCGGGCGTGCTGCTCATTGTGCTGCTGCGCGGCTGCACCGCCCCGAAGGAGCCGCCGCAGCCTCCGGCGGAGACGGCGGCAGCGCCGACTGAGGCGCCCGCGGAGACCGATTCCCCGCCGCCGGCCGAAACGCCGCAGGGGAGCGCCCTCGCGGTGGAGCAGCTGACCTTTGCCCGCCTGAGCGACACGGAGATTTATCTGCAGTGGCAGGATGATCTCGATGCGCGCGCGGAGGGCTATGTGATTTATCGCCGCAGCGCCTCGGGCAGGGACGACTGGGACGAGGTTGGCCGCGTCGCCTCCGGCGAGGGGCATTCCTTCACCGATACGCTCGGCCGCGCCGCGCCGCAGCAGTTTCTCTACCGCGTCGACGTTTTGCTCCCGCAGGGCAGCGCCGATACCGCCGCTGCGGGCAGTCCGGTGCTCGCGAGCAACCGCTCGGTCTGCATTGATCCCGGCCACTATCTCGGCTCGTCCGAGCTCGAGGGCACGGAGCTCTATGGCTACGGCGAGGGGCTGTTCATGCTGCGCCTCGGTCTCGCCCTGCGCGACACGCTGCGCGCAGAATACGGCGTCGACGCCGTGCTCACGCGCGAGACGGACGAGATCACCATCGGCGGCTATTCCAACGGCGAGCTCGACAATCAGCATCTGAGCCTGCGCGGGGAGTTTGCCCGCGGGCAGGATCTCTTTGTGTCGCTGCACACGAACGCCAATCAGGACGACGCCAACGGATATCCCACCTGCAATCAGCCGGCGGAGATCACCAAGACGCTCCTTTTTGTGAATCTGCCGGGCGCGGCCTCGGAGGAGACGCTCCTGCAGGCCAATGAGATCGGCACGCGCCTGAGCGCGGTGAACGCCGCGCTCGGCATTGCGCCGTCCGACCGGTTCGACCGCGTGCGCCCGGGCCGTCTCCACGACTGGAGCGACGACTTTAACGACGCGCTCAACACGCCCGGCACGGTCTGCCAGCGCCTGGGTGAAAAGCAGCAGGACTATTACGGCGTGCTGCGCGGTGCCGCCGCCGTCGGCGTGCCGGGGCTGATCATCGAGCATGCCTTTCACACCGTCGCGGCCATGCGCCGCGCCGCCATGCAGGGCGATCTCGCCGCGCAGTGGGCCGAGGCCGACGCCGCGGGCATCGCCGCAGGATACGGTTTTTTGACCGCGGAGACCATCCGCACCCAGACAGGAGTATGATATGAAACGACGGTTCTCTCTCGCCCTCTGTCTGCTGCTCACGCTGAGCCTGCTGCTCAGTGCCTGCAGCTCGTTTGAGACGAATTCGCACGCGCCCATCCTCCCGGCCTCCGCGCGCGGGCAGGCGCCGGCTGACACCTCCGTGCAGACCGCCGTGCCGACCGCCGCCGTGCCGACGGCGGAGCCCGCCTCCCCGCTGGAGGAGGAGATCGCCGCGCACCTGTACGCCCTCGAGGAGCGCTTCACGCTCACGGGCGTCACACCCGAGGAGGCGCTGGACGCGTTCCACGCCGTGTGCAATGACCGTCCGGAGATCTTCTGGCTCACCGGCGGCTGCACCTATTATGACATGTCGAGCGAGAACAAGGTGGAGATCGTGCCGGATCTGCAGATGCCGCTCGAGGAGGCGAAGCGCATGCAGCAGTCGCTGGAGTCCGCCGTCTCCACGATCCTCTCCGGCGTGCAGAGCGGTATGAGCGATTTTGAAAAGGCGCTGTACCTGCACGACGCGCTCGTGCGCGGCACGGAGTATGACTATGATACCTTCGAGCGCTCCAAGCAGGACGAGTCCTACCGGAGCAGCGGCCAGATCGCCTATGGCTGCCTCGTGGAGCACAAAGCCGTCTGCGCGGGCTATTCGAAGGCCTATCAGCTGCTGCTGCAGCGCGTTGGCATTCCCTGCCGCTACATCACGGGCGACACGAGCGAGGGTCTGCACGCCTGGAATCTGATCACGCTCGACGGAGAGCCCTACTATGTGGACGTGACGTGGGATGATCCCACGGCGACGGAAGGCGGCAGCCAGCTCGACACACACGAATTCTTCTGCATCACGACGGCCCAGCTGCTGGAAACGCACACGCCGGACGCCGATCAGGACGTGCCGACCTGCACCGCTGTGAAATACGACTATTACCGCTGTTTCGATCAGTATATGGAGACGTATGACCGCGCGGAATATGCCCGGCGGGTGAAAAACGCGCAGGGTACGCTCCAGATCAAGTTCGGCAGCCTCGCCGCTGCGGCGGAGGCCGCGCGGGATCTGTCTGACGGAACCATATACGAGCTCGACAGCTCCATCCGCTCCATTACGTACTGGCATAAGGACGACAGCCGCCTGGTCACTCTGGAATTCACGCGATAATGAGAAAAAACCCCCGCTTCTTTCACAGAAGTGCATCTGTCAAGGAAAAGTAGACAGAAAAAAACCAATTACGGAAAGCCCAGTTCGGTCTTGTACTGAACTGGGCTTTTGTAGCCC
>JBGUHV010000005.1:0-7333 GCA_045112425.1 Oscillospiraceae bacterium | reverse complement strand
AGAGCTTCGTCACGATCTCCCGACCCTCCGCCGTTTCCGGCTCCGTTTGCAAAATCGGCTCTGCCATCTCCAGAATCGGCTTGATCTGCGCGGCGGAGGTGGCGATGCCGGAAAACGCGGTAAACGCGCCCGTGACCGTGCCGTAGGCGGCGGTGAAAGCGAGGTAGGCCGAGGGGCTGACGCCGCTGGTCGCTGCAAGATAATATAGAAGGACCGTGCCGAACAGGGAGACCGCCAGCGTGATGGCCGAATTGATCTTCAAAAACAGCGGCGGGTTATATTCGATTTCCGCGCCGGAGGCGTAAATCTTCGCCCATTTCGCAAAGGCGCGCTTCTCCGCGCCGGAGAGCTTGATTTTCTGGATGCCGGAAAGGATAGCGTAGCTGACGCCGGATTCCTCCGCGGCGCCCTTCATGTATTCCCGCGCCTCTTTCACTTTCAGAAAGCCGGTCAGCACCGTGACGGCGACCATCACGAGATTGACGGCCAGCGCCGGGAAGCCCAGCGCCGGGGCGTAGGAGAAGATTTGATTGATGTAAAGAAGCGAAATAATTGCCGTAACGCCCGTGGAGAACACGCCGCCCAGCAGAAGCGTACAGAGCTTGTTGACCGCTCCCGAGCGGCTTGCCAGCTCGCCGGCGCTGTACCTCCGGAAGAAGGGCGTGGGCAGGCTCATGAGCCGCGCCATCATCGCCGCCTCCATCGGCACCGCGACCTTGGTCTGAATCCTCGCCATGGCGAGCTCCCGCGACGCCGTGAGGAGTTGGGAGGAAACGAGGATGCACAGCATAAAGAGCGCGGTGCTCCACAGAATCAGGCTGTTCCCGCTCTCCAGCACGAAGCCGGACAGGGTTTTGGTGATGTGCGGAATCAGAATCCCAACGCCAGTTACCAAAAGCGTCAGCCCGATCACCATGGCGAAGTCCGCCCAATTCAGGCAGCCTTTCATATAGGAGAGAAGGTCCGGTATCCCGATTTTCTTCATCGGCAGCGGCTTGTAGAAGCAGATCGCCTCCGGGGAGAGCTGCTCCGCCGCCCGACTCTTTGCCGTGACCTTTTTGCCGTCCGCGTCCTGCCAGAAGTAGCCGCCGTACTTTTTCGGCAAAAGCACCACGGGCAGTCCGCTGTCCTTGTAAAAGGCCATGATCGGGCCGAAGGAGGATTTATACCAATCCTCAGAGAGAGTGATTGGGCGATACATGAGTCCGTGGGGCTTCAGCGCGTAGTCAAGCTGATCCTCCATCGTTTCCACGCTGCGGGGGATCTCCACCGGCTTCACGCCGTAGTATTTCAATAGCTCGTCGATGGCCGCCCTGGTGACGACGCGCCTGTCGCGCATCTCTCCCGCACCGCGTTTCCCGACGACGGACGCCATCTCAAAAATCGAGTCCTCAAAGGCCTCCTGATCGCGCTCCTTGCGGAGCCGGATCTGTTCGTCGAATAAGCCCATGGTACACCCCCTTCCTTAATCGCTGGTAATGAGTTCCGTGTAATAGCCGCCCTTTTTGAACAGCTCCTCGTGCGTCCCGCGCTCTACCACCTTGCCGTGGTCAAGGACGATGATCTCGTCGCAGTCGCGGATAGTGGAGAGCCTGTGGGCGATGATGATGCAGGTGACACCGCGCTCCTTGACCGCGTTTGTGACCTCATATTCCGTTCTCGCGTCCAGGGCGCTCGTCGCCTCGTCCATAATGACGATGTGCGGGTCCTGCGCCAGCACGCGGGCAATCTCCAGCCGCTGCCGCTGACCGCCGGAGAGGTCGCGGCCTCCCTCGGTGATTTTACCCTGATAGCCGCCGGGCCGGGCCATGATATCGTCGTGGATCTGGGCGTCCCGCGCCGCTAAAATGACCTCGAAGTCCTCGATGGAGTCGTCCCACATTTTGATGTTGTTTGCGATGGTATCGTTAAAGAGGATGATATCCTGATCCACCACGGCGACGCTGCCGGTGAAAACGGCGCGGTCGATCTCTGAAATGGGCTTGCCGTCAAAGAGAATCTCGCCGCTCCACGGCTGATAGAGGCCCGATATGAGCTTGGAGATCGTGCTTTTCCCGCAGCCGGAGGCGCCCACAAGGGCGACTCTTCCACCCGGCTTGAGGTTCAGCGAGAAGTTTTCTATGAGCGGCGGGGCGAGCTTAGAATAGCCGAAGGTGACATTTCTCAGCTCTACCGCGCCAGTAAGCTTGTCGTAATCCTCGTCCTCGCTGACGGGCGCGTCAGAGAAATAGGGATCCTCCGGGTACTCCATCACATCCTGCACGCGCTCCATCTGCGTCCGCATCTCCTGCAAGGTCTGTCCCGCGGTGACCAGCGTCATGGCGGGGCTCAGGAAGGAGGCAAGGAACGACTGGAACGCTGTGACCATGCCGAGGGTGAACTCGCCGCGCATACACAGCCATATTCCCAGCACAAGCACCAGCGCGTTTGCAAGGGTGGTGATAAAGGCGGGAATGATGCCGAGGTACTGATTGAGCCTTGTGTACTTCGTGTTCTGTTCATTGACGGAAGCCTGATAGCCCGCCCAGCGCTGGAAATATCCGTTCTCCGCGCCGCTGGCCTTGATGGTCTCTACCATGCGGATGCCGGACACGGTGGCGCTCATCAGCTTGCCGGCGTCCCGTGTCTGCACACGGGTAATGTTGACGCGCTTTTCGGAGATAACCCGGCTCATGACGATGTTGATAAGGATACTGACAAGACCTACCAGCGTCAAAAGCGGACTGTAGCGCAGCATCACGACGAGGTAGAACACCATCATCACAACGCTGAGCGCCAGAGGCGTCAGCGTATTTACCAGTTGCTCGGCGATGGTCTCATTGGCCTTATGCCGTGTCAGGAGATCGCCCGCCATGCGCTGGGAGAAGAACTCCATCGGCATTTTGAGGACCTTCCACATGAAGGAGCCGCTGCCGACGACCGCCATCTTGCCGTTTATTTTCAGTGAATAGACCGCTCTGATCGCCGCAACAAAGATCTGCAGCAGACTCACCGCCGCAACGAGCGCGATAAAGGGCGTCAGAAGCTCGCTGTTTTCACCGGTCAGCAGCCGGTCCATGAAAAAGCGGGAGAAGGCGGGGTTCAGAAGCGTAAACACAGAACCGATGATGCTCGTCAGCATGACGAAGACCATCGCCGCGCCCGCGCCGGAAAGCCGCTTTCTTGCAAAGGCGAGGGTGCTTGTCCGTTTCCCGTCCGGCTCAAAGTTCTCCGTCGGCGCAAAGACCATGACGATGCCGGTGAACGCCTTGTCGAACTCGTCCATCGTGACCTTTACGCTGCCCCGGGCGGGGTCGTTTATGCAGGCGTGGTTCCCGCGAAATCCGCAGAGCACCACGAAGTGGTTGAGATTCCAATGGATGATGCAGGGGAAGGCACTGATCCCCTTGACGGCTTCAAGGCCCATGCGGTAGCCCTTGGCCTCCAGCCCATAGCTCCGGGCGGCCTTCATGACGTTGCCCGCCTTGGAGCCGTCCCGCGATACGCCGCAGTCCACACGAACCTGTTCCAGCGGCATCCACTTCCCGTAGTAGGCCAGCACCATTGCCAGACAGGCTGCGCCGCACTCCAGCGCCTCCATCTGCATGACCACCGGTACCTTTGCAGCTTTGCTCTTTCCGGGAGGACGGAAGTTTTTATCACGCATACGCTTCACCGCCTCAGTTAAAGAGCATATCTATAATCTGCGTGCTCTTATATCCTACGCTCGCCTCATAGCTGCCGTCCGGCAGATTGACAGAAGCGATGGCAATGGGGTGACCGCTCTCGTCGCTTCCGATGGAGAGAACAGGTGTAACCGTATCGCCCACCTTGACGTTCATGCCGACCTCCACATGGGAGGCTTTTTCCACGTCGTCAAAGCGCAGGGTCAGCACGCCGCCGCGCACCTCCGCATCTCCCGCCGCGTAGCTCTCCACGGCTGTCACGCTGCTCCATACGAAGAGACTTGCCAGCAGGAGGATCACCGCCGCCAGCACGACCCAGATCGCGGGTGAGGTAACGTGCAGATAATCCCGGAGTATCTCCGGCGAAGAGACGCGCTCCATGCTCTCTTTTCTGAATAACGGTTGTTCCATAACAGACTTCCTCTCCTGCCGATGTGTTTTTGCCTGGTCCAAGCGTATTTTCTCTTCGGCTTATTTGCTGCCGATATTCTTGATCGTCCCAAGCACCGCGCCGTAGCTGCCGCCCCTGTCGTCGCCCGCGCCGCTGCGCGCAAAAGCAACAAGCGTCATAAACAGGAGGTCGAGGTTTTGCTCGCGCGTCCAGACGCGATAAAAGCCCTGAATCGGGATAGCGCCCGCCACCTTGTGCTGCGCTGCGTCCTCCTCGTGAGGGTATTGGCTGGTCGTTTCAGCCACGGCGATTTCCGCTCCGTCCCGCAGGATACGGTATTTTTGACCGATCGCGGTGCTTTCGCCCGCCGTATAACTGCTTTCTACAGAAACGCCGCTTTCTTTGAGGTGCTTCCACACATCCACTCCGTCCAGCTCGAAGGTGTAGTGGTTATCCAGCAGGATACTGCCGCCACAGTCCGTCGCTTCGTTGTGACCGACCATATGCGGCACTGTCCTTCCGTGTTCGCGGTCGATGAAGTCAAAGGCAATGGGCTGTGCAAGCGAGAACTTCGTCACCTTTGCCTCATAAAGCACGCGGCGGCTCGCGTCTTCAAGCCTGTGACCGAACTTGGGCGTGCCGATGTCGGTCAGGAAGTAAAGCTCCCGCTCTTCGCCCTGAATGGAGGGGGCGTAGCCGGTAAAGCCGCTCAACGCTCTTTGCTCCGCCGCCCGCTCCTGGCTCCGCTTTTCCAGGATTGTGGAAACGATGATAAACGCCAGAATGCCTGCGCCGACAGCGATGAAATAAACGCTGACGCCGCTTCCGTCCCGTGCGACCGCGGGATCATCCGGATCGTAAAGGACGGCGGTCTTCCTTCCGACTTTGGTGTTCCCGCTTCCCACGTTCAGCTCGCAGGTATAGGTCTTACCGTCCACGGTGTATTCCACCGTCGGATAGTAATAGGTGTCGTCGCCGCTCGTATCCATCCGCACCGAAACCACCGTACCCGTGGTTTTCACGAAGCCCCGCGACCGGAAAAAGGTGGTATAAATGCCGACGCATAGCGCGATCACCGCCAGAATTGAAGCAAAAAATTTCAGCTTCGGTCCTCTTAATGAAATCATAGTTCTCTGCCTCCGTGAATTTATGAATATATAATTGCGTCGCTAAGATACCGCATAGCGCAGATGGGCGAACTCCTCCGCCAGGCGCTCTGCCTTGTAGGGCTTGCGCACAAAACCGCTGGCCCGCATCTGGATCACGTCGCGGGCATAGTCCCATTCGGCAAACGTGGTGACAAAGATGACGTTGACCTCGGGATTGATCGTCTGCATCCGCATGGCAAAGTCCAGGCCCTCCCGTTTCGGGCCGCCCAGATCGATCTCGGTCAGCAGAACGTCGCAGCCCTCGCTCTTTGCGAGGGATAGCGCGGCCTCCGGGTCGCGGCAGCCGTGAATGACGGCGTCCGGCTTGATGGCTTTGACCTTGCGCTTCATATCCATCAGTCCCCACGGACTTCGGTCTACGCAGAGTATTTTCATTGAGATCCTCCTCGCTGTACATTTCAAAGGGAACGGCATAAAAATACAGAATAATGATACAATACGGAGCGTTCACAACCGTTACAAAATCCGGTCCATTTTCAAAAAAGCAAAAAAATAAATCGGGGCGCGGCAGCGTCCCGATCCGTATCTATGAATTAACAGCTTTCATTTCCTGAAATAGAGTCTTCCGGTTGTCAGCTCAGCCCAACTGTACTCCGGCATATATGTCCCGTCAAATGCGTTGACCGCCTCCATATCTCCCTCCAGCATCCTGTAGTAGTCGCAGTCCACCAAATCCCGCCGAACGGCAAGCTGCCGCCGCTCCCGGGTCAAAATATCCTCCATCCCGATTTCCCTAAGCGTTGCGCGGAGATCATGCAGAATCAGACGGATACGGGATTTTGCCGCTTTCATATCGCCGTCGTCCTCCCACAAGGCCGCGGCGATCTCCTCGGCGGTACAGGCGCGGCCCTCCCGGTCAATGAGGAAGGCCAGAAGCTCCTTGCTTTGCTTCCGCTGAAAGATAACCGGTTCACCGTTCCGGAACACCTCAAAATGCCCGAAGCAACGGACATGCAGCTTGTCCGGATTCGGACTGGCCTGCGGCAGATTCAGAAGATCCAGCTCCTCCCGCACCCGGTCGGCATAAACCGGCTTCACGATATAGCCGCTCGCATGGAGACGGAACGCATCCGCAGCATATTTGGGAAAGCCGGTGACAAAGATGATCCTCGTCTCTGGCGCGAGCTTTTTGAGCTCCACGGCAAATTCAAGCCCGGACAACTCCGGCAGCTCGATATCGGAAAAGACCACGTCCGGCGTAATGGCCTGCGACCGTATGGCCGTCAGGGCAGCCTCGCCGTCGGAATAATCTACGATCTCGGCGTTCGGCTCCGCTTCATCGATGGCGTCGTGGAGAAGCCGGAGCGCTTTTGGCTCGTCGTCTATGGCAAATATCGTCATGTCGTTTTCACCTGTTTCTTTGGGATTTCAATCGTGACCACAGTACCCTTTCCCGGTTCGGACTGAATGCGGAGGGTACCGCCGCTTATCTGCTCCAGCCGATCCCGCACGTTGGTGATCCCGATGTGGTCGCGTCCGTCGTCGGCCAGCGCCGGCGCTTCCGGATCAAAGCCGGGTCCGTCGTCCGTGACGGTGATCGCATAGTGCTCCGGATACTCCCGCGTGGCGAGCTTCACGGTGCCCACGCCCCGTTTGCCTCTGGCGCCGTGGCGCACCGCGTTCTCGGCGATAGGCTGCAGGGTCAGCGTCGGCAGAGAGAAGTCCGTACAGGTAATGTCATATTCGATCTGCAGCGCGTCTTCGTAGCGGACCTTTTCGATGTCCAGATAGATTTTGGTGTGCTCCAACTCCTGCTCAAACGGAATCTCTCCGTCGTCCTTGAGCGCGCTCATGTTGCCCTGGAGATAGCGGGAGAATTTGGCAGTGGTTTCCCCGGCTGCCTTCGGATCGTGATCGCAGAGGTACTGGATCGCGGACAGCGTGTTATACAGGAAATGGGGCTGGATCTGGCTGAGCATGATCTGCATCCGCTGCCGGGCCTTCAGATCGTCCTCATGGTCCTGCACGAAGCGCATATGCAGCCAGATGTAATAGAACATACTGCTGGCGACGATGGCGATGGTCAGAAACGTGACAGGCTGCCGATCATTATAGACCCTACCGTCCAAGTACACGGAGGCGAGGATCATCACAACGATAAAGATCGG
>JBGUHV010000004.1:0-2973 GCA_045112425.1 Oscillospiraceae bacterium | reverse complement strand
TCCGATGGACGCGCTGGACGAAACGCTCGCGCAGGCGGATGTGGTCGTGCTCACGCTCCCGCTCACGGACAAAACGCGCGGTCTGATGAACGCCGGGCGGCTGGGCGGCATGAAGCCCGGCGCCGTGCTCGTGAACATCGCCCGCGGCGCCATCGTGGAGGAGGCGGCGCTCGTCGACGCGCTGCAAAACCGCCTCGGCGGCGCGGTGCTGGACGTGTTCGAGGCCGAACCGCTTGCGTCGGAAAGCCCGCTCTGGACGATGGAGAACGTCATCGTCACGCCGCACAACAGCTTCGTCTCCGACGGCAACGCCGCCCGGCTGGGCGGGCTCATTTTGAAGAATCTGAGGGAATTCACCGATGATGCATGACGCCGAACAATATCTCCTGCGCGTGCTGCGCGGCTTTGTGCAGGGGGAGGATCCCGGGCCGTATTCGGGCGGCTGGCAGCAGCTGATCGAGCTCTCTGCCATGCACTCCGTCACCGGCATCCTCGGCCATTCCGTCATGAGCTGGCCGCATGACGCCGCCGCGGAGACCTTGCAGTATCTGCGCCGCCAGTGCCTGCAGACCATGGCCGTGTTCTCCCGCCGGGCGGAGGCGATGCACGCGCTCACGCAGCAGCTCTCCGCCGAGGGGATCGACCATCTGCTCTTTAAGGGCTATGTCGTGCGCGAGTATTACACCATCCCCGAGCTGCGCACCTTCAGCGACATTGACTTTCTCATCCGCCCGGACGACCGCGCAAAAAGCGACGCGCTCATGAAGCAGCAGGGATTTGAGGCGCTCGCGGACTGGGAGCCGGTGTTTGGCTATCGCCGCGGCGCGGAGTTTTATGAGATTCACACGCATGTGCTGGAGACGGATATCTCCGAGCGCGCGGATTACCGGGAGTACTTTTCCCATGTCTGGGAGTATGCCGAGCGGCAGGGCGAGCATACCTGTCTGCTCCGCCCGGAATATCATCTGCTGTATCTGCTCACGCACATCGGCAAGCACATTCACGGCACCGGCGCCGGAATCCGCATGTATCTGGACATTGCTTTCTTCCTGCGGCGCTTTGGAGACACGCTGGACTGGGCGTGGTTTCAGGGCGAGCTGGAGAAGCTGCATTTTCAGGACTTCACGAATCTGGTGTTCATGCTCGTGCAGCGCGAATTCGGCGTGGAGAGCCCCATCCGCCTGCGCGCGGTGGACGAGCAGACCTATCAGGACTTTCTGGATTTCACCATGGCCGGCGGCACGTTCGGCAAGTTCAATCAGGACGAGGCCGAGCTCCAGCTGCGCAGGCAGGACCCCGAGGCGGAAAAGGCCAGCAAGGTCAAAGCGCTGCTCTCGCAGATCTTTCCGCCCGCCGCAAGGATTGAGCGCCGCTATCCCTATCTGAAGGGGCGCCGCTGGCTCCTGCCGGTCGCCTGGGTGCACCGGGTGTTTCATAACCGCGCCTTCTGGGGCGACCGCGCCCGCCGCGCGCAGAAAATTCTCAGCGCGGATGAGGAAAAGGTGGAGCATCTGAGAAGGATTTATCGGGAAATCGGACTTTGAGAGGGAAGACTATGGACGTCACGTCGCTTGCGGCGCTGCGGGAATACCTGCGCGCGGATCGGGAGGCGAATCACCTTCGCCGGAGCTGCGGCTATCGCTATCTGAAGTGGCTGCGGATCACCCGGTATTTCTATCTCAGGGATCAGAAAGCGCTGTGTCTGGTCTCCCGCGTGATCAAGAATCTTTACGGCAACCGATACGGGTTTGCCTTCAATTACAAGGTGCCCATGGGCAAGGGCTGGCGGATCACCCACAACACCGGCGTGGTCTGCTACTGTGAGCGCGCCGGCAGCGACCTGGAGTTCAGAAACTTCGTAGTCATCGGAGAAGCCCATCCCGGAAGCGGAAACCCGATCATTGGCGACGATGTGGCCTTTGGCGCGGGCTGCAAGGTGCTCGGAGCGATCACCGTAGGCAGCCATGTGATCATTGGCGCCAACGCCGTTGTGGTGCACGATGTGCCGGATCACAGCGTCGTTGCGGGCATTCCCGCGCGGGTGATCCGCCGGACTGCAGACCGCAGCGGAGCGCCTTACCCGGAATAACGCGCCACATCCCATATCATCACCGAAAGGAACGGCAGGATGCAGGAGAACACGCCTCGATACTCGGTTATCATACCGGTCTACAATTCCATAGCCACGCTTTCCAGATGTCTGGAAAGTGTTTTGGCGCAGCACCGGGATGATCTCGAGGCGATTGTGGTGGACGACGGCTCGTCAGACGGCAGTCGTGCGCTCTGCGAGCAGTACGCCGCCGGGTGGAGCGGCTTTCGCTTCTTCCGGCGCGCGCACGAGGGGGTGTCCGCCGCGAGAAACTTCGCGCTGTCCGTCGCCCGCGGCGAGCGTGTGCTGTTTCTGGACAGCGATGATTTTCTCGATCCGTCCTGCCTGGCCGAGCTGGATCGGCTGCTGCACGGCAGAGACTATGATCTGGTGCAGTTTTCGGCCAATCTGCTCATCGGGGAAACGACGGTTCGGCGTGTGTTCCGGCGCTTTGCCTGCGACACGGCGGAAGCGTTTCTCGACCGCTATGCCGAGCTGGTCTGCCGCAGGCGCATCAGCGCGCCGTGGGGCAAGGTCTATCGCCTCAGCCTGATTCGGGCGCACGCAATCGAGTTCCCGCAGGGGATCTCGCTGGGGGAGGACAAGGTGTTCAACCATCGGTATGCCATGCACTGCCGCAGCTTCGCCATTCTCGATGCGCCGCTTTACTGGACCTGCCTTGATAATGCAGACTCGCTCTCCAGAAGCCTCCGGGCGGATGTGATGCAGCAGATGGCCGAGGAAGCGAGGCTCTCGCAGGATGCGATCTTGGGCGCTTCGGTGCCGGAGGCGCAGCGGGAAGCGCTGCTTCGGGCGCTGGCGTTTGACCGCCTGCGGAACGTCTATACGCTCGGCAAATACTATCATCGCGCCGGCATGCCGGC
>JBGUHV010000003.1:0-3600 GCA_045112425.1 Oscillospiraceae bacterium | reverse complement strand
CTCCATCCGGACACGCTCGCCGCCATGCGCCATATCGTCTACAGCGATCCCAAGCGCATCTTCTCCTTCACGCTCGAGGGCGAGCCGATGAATCAGCTCGCAAACCTCACCGAGCGCTATCTCTTAACCCAACTGGACAGAGGATTTTCCTCATTGGATTACTGGAAGAAAGTGAAAGATTAAGCCATGAAAGAACAAACGATGAAATCCCTCCGCACGCTGGAGCTTCCGGCTGTGCTGGAGCTGCTCGCGGCGGAGGCCGTCTCCGGCGCCGCGCGCGAGCGGGCGCGCGCCCTTGCCCCCTCCGGCGACCGCGCCGAGGTCGCCCGCCGTCTGGACGAGACGAGCGCCGCCGCCAGGATGATGGTCGTCTCCGGCAGCCCGTCGTTTTCCGGCGTGAAGGACGTGCGCGCATCCCTGCAGCGCGCGGACATGGGCGGCGTTTTAAACACGCGGGAGCTGCTCGATATTGCGGGCGTCCTGTCTGCCGCCCGCGCCGTGCGCGCCTACGGCACGAACGAGAAGCAGGAGCGCACCTGCATTGACTACATGTTCTCCGCCCTGCAGGCCAACAAGTTCCTCGAGGACAAGATCACCGGCTCCATCGTGGGCGAGGACGAGATTGCCGACGCCGCGTCGCCGGAGCTCGCCTCCATCCGCCGCCTGATCCGCGCCGCGAGCGCGAGGGTGCACGATGCGCTGCAGAAGATCATCTCCTCGCCGAGCTACGCAAAGGCTCTGCAGGAGCCGATCATCACCATGCGCTCCGAGCGCTACGTCGTGCCCGTCAAGGCCGAGCACAAGGGCAGCGTTCCCGGTCTGGTGCACGATGTGTCCGGCTCGGGCGCCACGCTCTTCATCGAGCCGATGGCCGCCGTCAAGGCCAACAACGAGCTGCGGGAGCTGCGCGCGAAGGAGAAGACCGAGATCGAGCGCATCCTCATGGAGCTCTCCGCCGACTGCGCCGCGCACCGCGAGGACATCTCCCTCGATTTCGACATGCTCGTCCGGCTCGATCTCGTCTTTGCCAAGGCAAAGCTCGCCTACCGGCTCGACTGCACCGCCCCTGTGCTCACCGAGCGCGGCGTCACGCTCCGGCGTGCCCGCCACCCGCTGATCTCGAAGGACGTCGTCGTGCCGATTGACGTCGCCCTCGGCGGCGACTATGACACCCTCGTCATCACCGGCCCGAACACCGGCGGCAAAACCGTCACGCTCAAGACCATCGGCCTGCTCGCCGTGATGGCGCAGTGCGGTCTCCATATTCCCGCCGCCGACGGCTCGAGCCTGCCCGTCTTTGAGGAGATCATGGCGGATATCGGCGATGAGCAGAGCATCGAGCAGAGCCTCTCCACGTTCTCGGCCCACATGACGAACATCGTCCGCATCCTTGAGGAGTGCGACGACCGCTCGCTCATCCTCTTCGATGAGCTCGGCGCCGGCACCGATCCCACCGAGGGCGCGGCGCTCGCCATCTCCGTCATCGAGCACGCGCGAAAGTGCGGCGCCACGATTGCCGCCACCACGCACTATACGGAGCTCAAGATCTACGCCACCACACAGTCCGGCGTCATGAACGCCTCCTGCGAGTTCGACGTGGAGACGCTCCGCCCGACGTATCATCTCCTCATCGGCATCCCCGGCAAGTCCAATGCCTTTGCCATCGCGCAGCGGCTGGGCCTGTCACAGGACGTGATTGAAGACGCGAAGAGCCGCGTCGGCACTGAGAGCGCCACGTTTGAGGCCACCATCGAGAAGCTCGAGCAGGTGCGCCAGATGCTCGAGCGCGACCGCACCGACGCCGCCGACAAGCTCCGCGCCGCCGAGGCCGAGCGAAAGAAGGCCGCCATGCTCCGCGCCGAGCTCTCCGTCCGGCTGGAGAAGGCGGATGAGAAGGCGCGCCGCGACGCCGAGCGCATCCTCTCGGACGCCCGCCGCACCGCCGAGGACGTCTTCCGCGACCTCGATCACATCCGCAAGCTAGAGAAGGAGAGCGACTCCCACCACGAGGCGAACGAAGCCCGCGCCGCCCTGCGCCGCAAGCTGAATCTCGCCGAGGAGGAGGCGCGCGAGGCGTCGAAGCTCCCCGAGGAGCCGAAGGTCTCCGCCCGCCCGGTCGAGGTGGGGGATACGGTCGAAATTCTCTCCATGGGCGTCAAGGCGACGGTCACGGCCATCGCGCCGAACCGCACGCTCACGCTCCGCGCCGGCATTATGAACGTCACGGCCAAGGAGTCCGAGGTCTACCTCCTGCCGGATCAGCAGAAGGTCAAGGTCGTCACGTCCTCCGGTCAGGCGGCCACGCTGCGCGCCGCGAGCGCGCCGAGCGAGATCGACCTGCGCGGATTCGAGCGCTTCGAGGCGGTCGACGCTGCCGAGCGCTTCCTCGACGCCGCCGTCATGGCCAAGCTCGAGGAGGTGCGCATCATCCACGGCAAGGGCACCGGCGCCCTGCGCACGGCGATCCAGGAGATGCTCAGGAAAAACAAGGCCGTCAAGCGCTTCCGCCTCGGCAAATACGGCGAGGGAGAGAGCGGCGTCACCGTCGTCACATTGAAGTAATTGCCTTGCATTGCCTTGAAATGGCATGAATTCATACAATCTTATAAATTTGAAAAACCCCTTTTGCGAAAACCCTGTGCAATCATACGAAAAACCGAAAACTGATTGACGATGGCGCGGGATTTTGATAATATTATGGCGTGTTAAGCCATTTTTGGCATGGATAAGAAGGAGCGATAGAAAAACATGATTACGAAAGAAGCTGTCATCAACAATCAGGTGGGTCTGCACGCACGGCCTGCGACCTTCTTCATCCAGAAGGCCAACGAGTTCAAAAGCAGCATCTGGATCGAGAAGGACGAGCGCCGCGTGAACGCGAAGAGCCTCCTGGGCGTCCTCTCCCTCGGCATCGTCAAGGGCACCGCGGTGACCCTCGTGGCCGACGGCGCGGACGAGGAAGAAGCCATCGACACGCTCGTGGCCCTCATCAACTCTGACTTCTCTGAGTAATAAAAACAACCAAACGAAATCAGGGACGTGCATTGCACGTCCCTGTTTCGTCATCCTTTCAAAAAGCCTCGCAGAGTTCGCGGCTCGGATGCCGCGAATCCAATCAAATCGTTTTTCCGGCGACATGCGCGGCGGAAAAACTCCCTGAGACGCGGCTGATGCCGCGTCCTCGCGCCGACCAAGGCAGGCAACGCCTGCCGCGATGGAGCGCGAGCATTCCTTCGACTGCAAAAGAACATCGTTCTTTTGCAGTCTCACAAAAGGAGGTGTTTCCGTGGAACAATTGCATTTGGAGCAGCTGCGCGAAAAAGCGAACATGCTGCCCTTAAAGCCCGGCGTCTATCTCATGCTCGATAAAACCGGCGCCGTCATCTATGTCGGCAAGGCCAAGGCGCTTAAAAACCGTGTCACGAGCTATTTCCGCGGCGAGCACCTGCCGAAGGTCGCCGCCATGGTCGACCATGTTGCAGACTTCAACGTCATTGTGGTCAGCTCCGAGTTTGAGGCCCTCGTGCTGGAAAACTCCCTCATCAAGCTCCACAAGCCGCACTATAACATTCTCCTCAAGGACGACAAGGGCTATCCCTT
>JBGUHV010000002.1:0-11731 GCA_045112425.1 Oscillospiraceae bacterium | reverse complement strand
CCCCCCCCCCCCGCCCTACGTCGTGAGGTTAACAATTGCGGATTCGCCGAAGAAAGATCGCAAATCATTATCGTCCCGCGCGGGCCGCCGAGGGCGTCGTCCCCTACACAAAATGTGATGCGAATTCGCCGAAAAACGGCATTTAGGAAACATCACACCGCGCGGGCGACCGCAGGTCGCACCTACAGGTCCTTTTCACTGCGGCAGACAATATATTACCGGCACTTTTCTTTGTTCTTATATTATGATATTATCAAAGAAAAGGAAGGCGAAGTCCAATGATTTTTACTAATACTGAACCGAATTCCTGGCTTGACCTTCAAAACAAGGTAACGCAATACTTGAATGAAGCCGGATACAAAGCAGTATCACCACTTACGATTAATACAGTACGAGGATCTGTTGAAGTTGACGTATATATTGAAGCTCCTGATGAATTAGTTAAGAAAATTATTTGCGAGTGTAAATACTGGAAAACTCCAGTTTCTAAAGAAAAAGTGCACGCATTTCGAACGGTGGTAGCAGACTCCGGTGCTGCTCTCGGTATTATGATATCCAAAGAAGGGTTTCAGAGTGGAGCCGTTGAAGCAGCAAAACTATCAAATGTTGTTCTTCTCACATGGGATCAATTCACTACTTTGATATCGAGAAAATGGATGAGGGAGCAAACAAAGCTCCTTCGAAAAGAACAACGTGCAATATATGTTTATACACTCGGCATGAATGTCCCAATTGAGTTGATGTCAAAAAACGGAAAGAAGGAATATCGTGACAAATTTGAACCAGCACTAGAACTGTTGGGTGCAGCAAATGACCTTCGTATGTTTGAGTGGCAGTCAGACAAAATCGAATATACTTCAACTGGAATGATCGGCGATTTTACGGCCTTGGATGATTACATTCGATACTTGATCCGTGAAATGACTGCGTATAATCGTTGGTTTGCCGAGCTCTGTAAGAAAGAAGGAATTGAATTGCCGGATGACAAGTTCGAGTTACCTGAATTAAAATATTATCGAGGATTATGAGCTACACCGATTCTCAAATCGACAAATTACAAATATTCGCATTTTGAAATCGCCCTGCAATTAATGCAGGGCGATTCGAATTTGCGAGTAAAGAGCCAAAGGCTTCTTGATCTTCAGAGATCATCTTATTTCCAACTCTATTGGTTGTTATTTATTTTCTATATTATGCTTTTTGTCATAAGCCTGGCAGCAGCTTCTTGCCCCATAGAATGTCGCTGCTGCCAAAACGAATGCCGCGACTCCTCCTATCACAATTTCTGAGAACATGGAGATAGCAGTCACAACTCCGCCATATACAATGAGGAATGCAAGCCAAATCAAGCCTTTAATTAAAGTCGCTTTAAGAGCGGCTTCTTTCTCTTCTTTGGTCATCGTTTTATCAACAATTGGCTCACCTTTTAATTCGCGAATCTTCGAGAGGATCATCTTCTCGTTATAGAGCAGGAAGAGGCACGCGCCGATGAGGCAGGTGACGGTGGCGATCACGGCCGTGAGGCGGTACTGCGAGGGCAGCACGGTCTCCAAGCCGTCGACCATCTTCTTCACGGTGAGGGAGGTGAAGACGACCATGGCGATGGCTTGACCCATTTTGAACGCGAAGGTGCGGGCGGCAAAGAACATACCGCTGCGGTCTTCGCCGGATTCGAGCCGGTCGAGCTCCGCCACGTCCGCCACGCAGGCCTGCGGCAGAATGCCGAGGATTGCCATCGGCACGGCCGCCGTCACGGCGATGATGAAGCCCCAGTAGAGCCCCTTGCCGCAGATGGACGTGATGAGAAACACCGCCGAGTAGCAGAAGAAGCCGGTCACGATCAGCTTTTTCTTGCCGAGCTTGGGCGCGAGCTTATTGACCACGGGATAGAGCAGCAGGCTCACGGCCGTCATCGTCGCGGTGAGGGGGAAGGTCCAGGTCTCCGGGATCTCCATCAGGCGGGTCTCATAGAAGGCGAGACCGGTCTGGAAGAGCGTGAGGGCGAAGAAGTAGATGACGTCGCTGTAGACAAAACGGCGGAACTGTCCGTTGGAGAAGGTTTTGATCAGCGACTTAAACGGCGCCGTCTGGCTCGGCTTGGAGTCGATGTACTGCCGCTCCTTGATATACAGCGAGGGGATGAGCATCGCGACGCAGGCGATGGCCGCCATGATGGCGACGGCGAGCTTAATTGAGCCCGCGGCGGAGCCCGCGACGCCCTCGAGCATGCCCGCGAGATTCGGCAGCATGAACGAGAGGCTCTGGCCCACGATGAACGTGAAGGAGATGTAGGTCGAGACGTTGATGCGGTGCTCCTGCGTGTCGCCGAGCTCGGCGATGAGCGCGTTGTACGGCGTGCAGAAGATGGTCATGAAGAGATAGAACGTCATGATCAGGATGAAGAGCAGCGTGTCGTTGAGCGCGAAATTGGACGTCTGCGGGATGACGAACACGCCGACCGTCACGAGCGCGAAGGGGATCGCAATCGTGCGCATGAAGGGGATGCGGCGGCCGCCCTTGTAGTTCGAGCGGTCGGACCAGCCGGCAATCAGCGGGTCAGTCACGGCGTCGAAGATGCGGCCGACGGCCATCACGAGACCGAAGAGCGTGAGGCTCAGGAAGATGGGGCTCTGGGTGATCGAGCCCGCGAAGATGCCGGTGTTCGGGCTGTCCGCCGTGGGCACGCCGGTGTAGTAGAACACCATCCAGTTCGTGATCACGCCGGAGAGCAGGCTCCAGCCGAACTGCCCGATGGCGAAGATCCAGAGCAGCTTGTTGGTAATCGGTTTTTTCTGCATGTTGTTTCTCCTTCTGTTTATTCTTTCTCTATTTGAAACTCCAAAATGACCGGCTCCGCGCCCTCTGCGCTGATTGAGAGCTTCGCTTCTCCCTTTTCTCCGGTTGTGCGGATGATCGTGCCGCCCATGCCGCCGCGCAGGACAGTCGTCTCGGGGCCGACGATCTCAATCGGGCCTTCGGTAAGATAAGTCACGGCGCCGCCGTAGAACGCGAGGGTGCTGCCGCGCAGATCCTCCATGCGCACTCTCACGAGCGCCGCGTCATAGGTATCGCCCTCGTGCAGGGCGGTCTGGCTCGCCTCGGCGTGCAGGCGCATGCCCTCGGCGGGGCCGCGCTCAATCGTCGAGACGACCTTGCCGTTTTTCACCGCCTCGAAGCGGTAGACCGTCGCCGCCGCGCCCCAGTTGCCGACGTACTTGCCGTAGAGCTGGTAGGCGTCGTCCGGCTTCATGCCGTACTTTGCCATGGCCACCGCCGCCTTCGCCATCACGCTCGGCGGGAGCTTGCCCGAGCCGAAGCGCGCGGAGTGGTTGAGCATATCCTTGACCAGCTTCGCCTGCGTGGGCGTGAAGCTCTCGCCCTCGCGGATGCGCTCGCCGATGTAATCCGTGATCTCCATCGGCGGACGGCTCAGGTGCCTGAACGGGCTGTCCTTCTTCGTGTAGCTGCGGATGAACTGGTCGTTCTGGTACATGCGCACCTCGTCCGCGTTGGTAAACAGGAAGATGCGCCCGCGGTTGCCCGCCGGGTGCTCGCCGATGTCCATGGAGGAGGACACGTTCAGCACCGGCGTCTCGTCCTGATAGACGCTGTAGACATCGGCGGCGAGCTTCTTGTTTCGGAACATGTCCATCACGCCGTGATAGCAGATCCGGTCGCCCGAGCCAAAGTCCTTGTGCGTGTTGTAGTCGAACATGCACCAGCCGAAGCTGCCGGCGATGTCCTTTTCGCCCGCCACGGCGTCGAGCACACGCGCATGGCGCATGGCGTGCTCGAGGCGATGCTCCTCGCTGTCAAAGGGCTTTGTGGGATACATGTGCCCGTTGTATTCGCTGATGAGATAGGCCTTCGAGGGGTCGCTCGTGACGGCCTTTTTCGGCTCGCAGCCAGCGTTCGTGCCGTCGTGGAAAAAGTCGTTGTAGGTATAGACGTCCTCGAGCAGGCTGCTCTTTTTGTAGCAGCGCACGCCGCCGGTCGGGCGGGTCGGGTCGAGCCGGTGCGCCGCCTCGTTCGTGCGGCGGTAGAGCGCGTCGTTGTCGCGGCTTTCGTTGATGCGCACGCCCCAGAGAATGATGCTCGGGTGGTTGCGGTACTGCTGCACCATCTCCTCGGTGTTGCGCACGGCCTGCTCCTGCCACTTTTCGCCGCCGATGTGCTGCCAGCCGGGGATCTCCGTGAAGACGAGCAGACCCAGCTCGTCGCACCGGTCGATGAAGTGCTGACTCTGCGGATAGTGGCTCGTGCGCACGGCGTTTAAGCCGAGCTCGCGCTTCAACAGCTCCGCGTCGTGCCGCTGCAGGCTCTTCGGCGCGGCGTAGCCGATGTACGGCCAGCTCTGGTGACGGTTCAGGCCGCGCAGGAGCAGCTTGCGCCCGTTGAGATAAAACCCGTCGGCGTGAAACTGCGCGAGACGGAAGCCGAACGTCACGTCCACGCGGTCGAGCGTCGGCCCTTCGGAGACGCTCTTGCCGGCCTGAATCAGCTCGGTGCGCAGCGTGTAGAGCACGGGGCGCTCCACATCCCAGAGCTCCGCGTCCGGCACGAGCAGGAGCGTCACGCGCTGCTCGTTGTTCTTGAGCTTTTCGGCCTCCCAGTCCTTCTGCACGAGAGGCTTGCCGTCCTCCTCGCCCTTTCGATAGATGCTCTGGCGCAGGAACATGTGCTTGTGTTTGTTCGCCGCGCGGAAGGTGATGAAGCTCTCCAGCTGACCGGGGAAGCGGATCTTCTGAAGCTCCGAGGCGGAGGCGTTTTTCTTTAAGAGCGGCGTGCGCGCCGGGATCTTCGGCTGCACGAACACGTCGAGAATGCAGGTCTTCTCCCGCGCCTCGAGCCAGACCTCGCGGTAGAGTCCGCCGTAGGTCATATAGTCGATCACGAAGCCGAACGGCGGCTGGTCGAGACTCTCGCGGCTGTCGACCATCACGGCGATCTCGCCCGTCTCGCCCGCCTTCAGCGGGAGCGCGACCTCAAAGGCGGTGTAGCCGCAGGCATGGGAGCCGACCTTCTCGCCGTTGCAGTAGACCTCGGCGTAATGACCGGCGGCGCCGATGCAGAGAAAGACGTCCTTGTCCGTCCAGTCGTCCGGGATCGTCACGCTTTTGCGGTAGCCGCAGACCATCTGATAGATCTGATCGTCAAAGTAGTGATAGGGGGTCTCTCTGCAGGTGTGAGGCAGATTCACGGTCACCGTCTCGCAGGCGAGACCCTTCGAGAAGGCCTCGGAAAACCGCTCCGTAAACTCCCAGTCCCGACAGAGGGGAAGTCGTTCTCTCATAAGCATCTCCTTTCGGAATGATCCTGATTGTGATTAATTACATATTATATCGTAAATCCATGCCGCAGGCAAGGAAAAAGAAAAGCCTCCCTTTGCACAAGAGAGGCTTTGGAGGGTCATATTCCTGCAAGATCTTTGATGACTTCTCCGGCAAGGATCAGCCCCGCGACGGAGGGGACGAAGGCGACGCTCCCGGGGACGCTGCGCCTTCCCTCGCGGTCGGGCTCGGGCTGCTCCAGCGGTGTCATTGCGTCCTCTTTGGAATAGACGACCTTGAGCTTCTTCACGCCGCGGCGCCGCAGCTCCTTGCGCATGATGCGCGCGAGCGGGCAGACGCTGGTTTTATTGATGTCCGTCACCTCGAAGGCCGTGGGGTCGAGCTTGTTGCCCGCGCCCATGCTGCTGATGATCGGCGTGCCGGCGTGATCGGCGGCCTCGGCGAGGGCGAGCTTTCCGGTCACGGTGTCGATGGCGTCCACGATGTAGTCATACTGCGTGAAGTCGAACCGGTCCGCCGTCTCCGGCAGGAAAAAGCACTTGTGCGTCGTGACCCTGAGCTCGGGGTTGATGTCGAGCAGGCGCTGCCTTGCGGCCTCGGTTTTGTCCAGGCCGATGGTGCTGCGCGTCGCGAACAGCTGCCGGTTCAGGTTCGATTCGCTCACCTGATCGTCGTCCACGAGGTCGATTGCGCCGATGCCGGAGCGCACGAGCGCCTCGCACGCATGCCCGCCGACGCCGCCGAGCCCGAAGACAATCACGCGCGCGGCCTTCAGCCTCTCCATCGCCTCCGCACCGAGCAAAAGCGCCGTGCGGGAAAACGCCTGATCCATGACAGTCACCTCCGAGTGGTTTCGCGCTTAGTTTATCACAAAGCCGGGGGAAGTCAATCATGCCTCGCAGAGTTCGCGCGAAGCGCGAAGAAATTCAAATCGTTTTTCCGGCGACATGTGCGGCGGGAAAACTCCTTCGGGCGAGCGCGACGCTCGCCCCTCGCGCCGACCAAGCGGGGCCTAAGCCCCGCCGCGATAAGCGCGAGCTTTCAAATAAAAGAGCCGCTGCATTCTGCAACGGCTCTTTTATTTGATTGTGTCTTACACGATGCGCTTGTCGCGAACCTGTGCGTCGTAGTGCTTGTTCAGCAGCGGGCGAATCACATAGTAGATGAGCTTGTTCTCGCCGTTGAACATATACAGGCTGAAGGTGCCCACGAAGAACAGGCAGCCGAAAAAGCCGACCTTGCCGATGATCTTGGCAATGAGTTTCATGTTCATGTTTTGACCCTGCCTTTCTTAATACGCTTCGGAATCATCAAAGGTGATGATGGTGGGATCCAGAGGCTCCTCGCCCAGCACGATGGACATGTACTGGTTGACGCAGTCACGCATGTTCTGACGGGAGACCGTGCGGCTGTCCTCGAGGTCGTGCTCGATGAAGATGAAGTGGAAGCCGAGATCGCGGGCCTGCTCCTCCATGAGGGAGTGGATGCCCAGCATGCCCTTGCAGGCGATGTTGTCGTTCATGAGGACCATGTCGCAGTTGAAGTTGTGCGCCCATTCCCAAACGGCGTTGATGTTGTCCCAGCCGCCGACGGCCATGTGGCGCATGCAGGCCTTGGTCGTGAGCAGGGCGAGGTCGTCGAGCGCCTTGTCCTTGTCGTCGGTGGAGATCATGTTGAAGCCCATGGTGGAGTCCATGTTCAGCACGATCGCGAGACCCCAGGCGTTCTGGCACCAGGTCGGGAAGTCGGTGTAGTAAACAGCGCTGGGTCCCCACAGGAACGCGCGGTGACGGGTCTTGCCGCCGAAGGGCTCATACTTGTTCTCGTAGCACTTGCGGAGGATCTTCATGACCTTGCGGTCGACCTTGTTGAAGTAGGGGTCGGTGCCGTTGACGGACTGCCACTCAAAGAGCTTGTAGAGCGTCTCGGAGATGCCCACTTCCGCAGTGTAGCCGGTCTTCATGTAATCCCACTTCTCGAGCTCGTAGGTGTTCTGCTCGTTGAAGTTCTTGGCAGCCTTGAAGAAGGCCTTCCAGTTCCACTTGGTCTCATACTGCTCCTCGATGAAGGCGATGGTCTCCTCCATGATCTTGCGGTCGAAGGGGAGGGCGGTGTCTTCATCGTTGTGGATCATGGACATGCTCGCCACATAGTCGGGCAGGCCGATGCGGCGGCGCTGGAACATGCTGGTCGCCTCGGAGGCGTTGCAGGGCATGTTGGTCGCGATCATGGCGCGGCCCGCAATCGGGAACGCGTCGTCGAGCGCAACGCCGGTCTCCGCAGCGCAGCGGGAGCAGACGTCGGCAGGCAGACCGAAGGACTCGGCCACGTCGATGTAGTAGGGCTCGATGTGCTGGTCGATGTCGCAGATGATGAACTCCGGCAGCGTCTGCAGCGGCATCGGGAACAGATCCGGGAAGCCGGTGGTGAAGAAGGCGGGGAGCGTCTCGTCCATGGGCAGGAGGTTCGCGCTCTTCTTCATGCTGGCGCCGAGGCGGCGGTCATGGGAGAGAATGTAGGCAATGCGCTTGGTGAGGTTCACGACGATGGCGTGCATCTGCAGGTGTGCCACGCGCAGCTCCTCGTTGCGGTAGCCCTCGAACAGGCGGTCGATGAACAGGAAGGTGCCGAGGTAGGAGCCCATCCAGCGGTACTCCCAGAAGCCCTTCATGATCGGGATGGGGGCGGAGGCCACCATCTTGACCATGCTCATGACGTTGATGAGCCAGCGGGTGTAATCATACATGGTGTCCTTCACGCCGCGCCATTCGCGCCACTTGGCGACGCCGGTGCGGTCATAGTAACGATCACGCTGACCGCCGAGACCGTGCTCTGCGCGGTAGATGGGATCGAATACTTTCAGTTTGTCGTCGATATGGTCAATGATTTTTCCCATGATCAAACCCCTCCTTCAGCGTTGATCTTCTTGATCTCCAGGCTTTCCACGAAGGCCTGGAAGCGGGTACGGAGCTGGCCGACGGAGCCGAGCGCGTATTCCTTCTCAATCGTGGCGCAGGGCACGCCGCACTCCTCGGAGAGGATGTGGGAGGCGAGCACCTTCTCATAGCTCCAGAATTCGCAGAACTTCATGTTCTCATAGATGATGCCGTCCGCGCTGTATTCCTCCACCAGGTGCTTCAGCTGCTCATGGCGCTGGTCGATCTTCATGCCGTCCATGAAGCGGGCGCACTGGTTCCAGTGCAGATAGTGGCGGCAGATCGCGGTGAAGGCGTCCTCGCCGGGCTGAATCTCGATCTCCTCGCGGCTGGGCAGGGAGCCGAAGCAGTAGCGGTCGGCCACGACCATGGCGCCGCACATCTCGATGAGCTTGGTGAAATCGGGATCGTCGACCTCGGAGCCGGCGAGCACCACGCGGGCGCGGAAGGGGAACTCCGGCTCGGGCTCGCGCGTCTTGAGCTCGGCGAGGGTCTCCTCCAGGTAGGGGAGGATCAGCTCGTGCGGGCAGACCTCGCTCACGAGCTGGATCACATGGAACTCATAGCCGGTGATCGGGGGATTCGGCAGCTTGCGCAGATCGCCGATCTCGGTGATGACGCGGCAGAGCTTGTTGAAGCGCTCGATTGCGCGGCGGAGCGCCTCGTCGGAGGTGTCCGCGCCGAGGACGTTCTTCAGCGGGCCCATGATGTGCTTCTGGATCTGCACCTTGTAGTAGTCGAGGTTCGTGGCGTCGCCCTTCAGCGGGGGGTCGATGATGGTCACGAAGAAGTTCTCGTGCTTGATGGGGTTCAGGAGGTAGAGATGCTCCTCCATGCGCTCCATCGCGGCGCAGCTCTCGGAGCCGAACACGGCGGAGAGGTGGTTGTAGCCGCCCTCAATCGCGCGCTCGAGAATGGAGCGGACATAGGGGCAGGTGCGGCCGGTCATGTAATAGGTGGCCACGTCCGGGGAGGTACATCTGGGGGCGCGCAGACGCGTGGAGAAGCAGCCGTCCAGATTCATCAGCACTTCGGGAATATAGTAGCAGTTATAACCCAGAGCGTGCTTTCCTTCGTCGCAAGCCTTCTGCACGAGCTCGTTGTTGGCGTCCTGCAGCAGGTTTTCGAAGAAGATCAGGTGTTTCAGGTCTTTCATGTTGTCCCTTCCTTCCGAATATTGTGATTTCAGTTTTTGCCGTAAAAAATGCCCGATTTCATCTCAATTGGATTCGATAAAATATCATTATAAAATTAACACATCTTCAACGCGCTGTCAACAAAAAACAGGCTTTTCCAGCGTCCGAAATCGGCGAAGTGTTTCGGTTTTCCGCGCTTGTATGAAAATCCCGTCCGCCGCCGCCTTTGACAGGCTTTTTGCCCGGGCGGTGCTAGGATGCGGGTATGGAAGTGCTCTATCTCGACCGGCTGATCGCCGTGAATTTCCTGATCGACTACTGCCTGCTGCTCGCCGCCGGGCGGGTCTGCGGGGCGCATCTGAGGCGCGGGTGCATTGCGCTCGCGGCGCTCCTCGGCGCGGCGTATGCCGGCGCGGGCGTGCTCCCGGGCTGGGGGTGGCTGCTGCATCCGGTGATGAAGCTCGCCATCGGCTGCCTCATGGCGCTCGCCGCCTTCGGCGCGGAGCGGGGGCTCGGGCGGTGCACGGCGGTGTTTTTCGCCGTGGCGGCGCTCTTCGGCGGCGGGGTCTATGCCGCCTCCCTCCTCGCGGGCGCCGACCCGCTGCGCGGCAGCGTCGCCCCGCTCACGTTCCGGGTCTTCGCGCTGTCATTCGCCGTGTGCTATGCCGCGGTCTCCCTGCTGTTTCGCCGCCGGGCGCGGCGGGAGGCGCGCGCGCTCCGCCCGGTCACCGTCCGCCTCGGCGGCGCGGAGGTGCGCCTGCCCGGCTGGCGCGACAGCGGCAACGATCTGCACGACCCCGTCTCCGGCTGCGCCGCCGCCGTGGCGGATCGGCGGGCGCTGCAGCCCCTGCTGCCGGAGCTTCCGGACGACCCTGTCGCCGCCTTTGAGCAGCTGCGGGGGAAGGGCACGTTTCGGCTCCTGCCGTACCGCGCGGTCGGCGCAAATGGCCTGCTCTTAGCCTTCCGTCCGGACGCGCTGGAGGTGGACGGGAAGCGGGAGGATCTGCTCGTCGCGCTCTCCCCAACGCCGGTGGGGGAGGGGGAGATTATTCTGCCGGAGGGCTGAAAATGATGCTTGCCGCTGACGCGGCAAATGATGTTCACGTTCCGTGAATGATGTCGCGCAAGCGCGATGATGTGTGCTGCGCACATTTGCCGAAAGGCATACATCATTTGCGAAGCAAACATCATGTGCCTTGGCACGCATCATTTGCCGCCCACGCGGCATACATCATTCTGATCAGGAGGGCTCAAATGGTTCGTTTCTTTCGGTTCTTACTCCGTCTCTTCCCCCGCGCCGGCCTGTTTTACATCGGTGGCGCGGACACGATGCCGCCGCCCCTGAGTCGGGCGGAGGAGGCGGCGGCGCTTGAGGCGCTCGCCGCGGGCGACGACGACGCCCGCGCGAAGCTCATCGAGCACAATCTCCGCCTCGTCGTGTTCCTCGCGCGGCGGTTTGAAAACACGGGCGTGAATCTCGAGGATCTCATCAGCATCGGCACCATCGGACTCATCAAGGCGATCCGCACCTTCCGCGCGGACAAGAACATCAAGCTCGCGACCTATGCCTCGCGCTGCATCGAAAACGAGATCCTCATGTACCTGCGCAAGCTCGCCGTCCGCCGCGGCGAGGTGAGCATCGACGAGCCGCTGAACACCGACTGGGACGGCAGTGAGCTGCTCCTCTCGGACGTTCTCGGCACAGATCCGGACGAGGTGTCCAACCCCCTCGAGGCGGACGCCGACCGTGCTATGCTCCGCGCCGCCATCGACGCGCTGCCGCCGCGCGAGCGCGAGATCATCTGCCTCCGCTTCGGCATCGGCAGGCGGCAGGAGGCCACGCAGAAGGAGGTCGCCGACGCCCTCGGCATCAGCCAGAGCTACATCAGCCGGCTGGAAAAACGCATCATCGCGAAATTAAGAGGAGAAATGGAGCGGCAGATGCAATAGAGCCTCGCAGAGTTCGCGGCGTATGCGCCGCGAATTCAATGATATTTGTTTTTTCAGCGACATGTGCGGTGAAAAAACTCCCTTGGGCGAGCGTGACGCTCGCCCCTCGCTTCGACCAAGCGGGGCAGAGGCCCGCGCGATAAAAGCGAGAAATCAAAAAGAGAGCCTGCAAACAGGCTCTCTTTTTGAATAAAAAAAGGGCTGTCTCAATCGAGACAGCCCTTTGGCGTTTATGCGGTTTTACTCAGCGGCCTTCTGGGCGGCTTCGGCAGCGGCCTGCGCGGCGGCGGCAGCCTTCTGGGCGGCAGCCATATCGCCGGCGGCGACGGCGGCCTGCGCCTCGGCAGCGGCCTTCTGCGCGGCGGCAGCGTCGGCCTGCGCGGCAGCCTGCGCATCAGAAGCCACAGGAGCGGCAGGA
>JBGUHV010000001.1:0-8759 GCA_045112425.1 Oscillospiraceae bacterium | reverse complement strand
AGTTTATTGGTTTGGGGTATTCCATCAAGGAGGATCCGGGTATCCCGAATCAGATCGCAAAAGAACTGGAAGAGAGCGGAAACGTCGATGCTACCATCCTTCTTTGCCACGCGGATGCGATGGAAACCGCTGAAAGCTTAGGAGCGGACAGTGTCATTGATCTTGTTCTTGGCGGTCATACGCATGACAGTGAGAATGGTACGGCGTCCAACGCCATCCCGTATATGGAGCCCAATAAGTATGGAAGCGCACTGTGCCGTGCGGATCTCGTGTTCGAGGCAGACGGGCAAGCGGCAGTCTTCCAAACGGTGTCGAATGCGGAGATCATTTCGGTCAGCGATCATCCGGATCAGACGATCAAAACCGCGGAGAACGCCGCGGAATTGGATCCCGACATGGTAAAACTCACCGATCATGTCCTTGATGCGATTGCGGATATACTGAATCAGAAAGTCGGGTATATTACCGCCTCTGCGAAGAAAAAAGGCTATATTGAGGGCAGCGGAAAGTTGTCAACAACCGGCGGCAGCTGGATGAGCTCTATCTATATGAGAGCCACTGACAGTGACGCTGCGTTTACGAATTACGGCGGCGTTCGATATGATTTTGAGCTCGCCCCCGGTGAGGCGGCAAGAGATGTGACGCTGGGAGAAATCTATTCCACTTATCCGTTTGAAAATCATCTGTATCAGTATTGCCTTTCCTATGAAGAGCTGCTGTCAGTATTCAATTACGGGCTGAAAGATCCCGAGCACAGAGCGATCACGAGTTTGGTGGGATTGGACTGCTATTTTGCAAATGACGAAGTCAACGCGCTCGTAAAAGACGGAACGCTGATTTATCAGGACGGCGTGTGGAAGGGCGACTGGAAAGAGAAAACCGTTACAGTGGCTACCAACGAATATGTCGGCACATCAGATGAAGTGTTTCAGGGAATGCACAATCCGCTGGTGCAATTCAATGATACCCCGAAACTGGTGGAGCATGAAAAGATCGACATCGACTGCGCGATCGAAGTCTTAACCAAAGAGGCGTCCGAAAACAATGGCTTGCTTACGATCGACACAGCGCCTCATTTTATTGAGGGGACATATGACGCGATCCCTGCGCCCTGTGACGGCGGTTCAAGCTGCCCGAGCATCCAGTTTTCCGACGTGGATCGCAGCCCGACGAACTGGTACCACGAGGCGGTGGACTGGGCATGCGTCAGCGGTGTAACGAAGGGCTTGAGCGAGACACAGTTTGGGCCGACGGCAGCATGCACGCGCGCTCAGGCGGTCACATTCCTGTGGCGCGCCAAGGGCTGTCCCGAACCAAAGAGCACGAATAATCCCTTTACGGATGTGAAGGAAGGTACTTACTACTACAAGGCAGTGCTGTGGGCGAACGAAAACGATATCACGAATGGCACGAGCGCAGCGACCTTCTCGCCTGAATCGCCCTGCACGAGAGCGCATGTGGTTACGTTCCTTTGGAGAACGGCAAACAAGCCTGCAGCGGGCGATAGCAGTCCGTTCAAAGATGTTCCGTCAGGTCAGTATTACACTGATGCTGTTTTGTGGGCAGTGAACCACAACCCACAGATCACAAACGGCACAGGCAAAGACACATTCAGTCCGGAGAGCCCTTGCACGAGAGACCAGATCGTGACCTTCTTGTATAGGTACATGAAATAATCTTTCTGTTAAGTATACAATAGCACTTCCCGGAGCGAAGTATCCCCGGGGAGGTAACGGTCAACTTTATTTATGAGAAAAACCATGCCGGAATTACGCCTTTTTTGACGTAAATCCGGCATGGTTTACATAATAATTTACCGAAATAGGGAATCGTTCAATTTGAACCCCCTCTAGTTTACATAATATTCGACGGCTTTCTATAATGATAATTCCTCATTGAAAATGATTCAGATTAACCTCCCGCAGGGGAAGGCTCATTATTACCATTGTGGCGCTGTTCAGCTCGGCGCTGAACATCACAAGGTATGATCGATTTCTGAAGAAGCTGAACAGCGGCGAGGGCTTTTCCCACCACGTGCCCTACCGGCGGGCGCTGATGTTCAACACAGTGTGGATGGCGATCTCCTTTCTCGGCATCTTTGCCCTGCTGATCGGCATCAAAGTCAGCCACGACTTCCCGGAGACCCGGCTCAGCTCCGCGGACAACGGCACCTATGATCTGACCCATCCGCTGCCGCTGTCGGAGTGGGCCCCGGAGAGCTGGGCGAAAATCGAGCCCTGCCTCGAAACCAATCGCTGGACGGAGAACCTGCACTACATCGAGGACCGCTACCGGGACATCCTGTTTTCCGACATCCAGATGATCGACGCCGGGGCGGATGGCAAACGCTACCACGCCACCTGGTATGAGGCCAGAAGCGGGCCCATTGCGGAAAAGTACCTTCAGGAGGAGCTGCCGAAATCCGCAGAGCCCTTCGAGCTTGCAGGGGCGGACTACGCAGGGATCGTGGAGGCTGCTTTCCCGAAGCTGTACTTACGAAAAGGAAACCGGCTGCTCATTGTCCTCACCGACGAGAGCGTCGATCTCAAAAGCGCGGCCCCGAAGCTGCTGTCCAATCTGATCCGAGACCCTTGAAGCATGTTCCCGGAAATCCCGGAGCTGAAAAAAACGATCCTGAAATCTTCGGATTTTGGGATCGTTTTTTCAGATTTGAGCGATAAAACCGGCAATTGAAACCAGAAATCGGCGGGCTTTGCGGCACAGCTGTGTTTGCTGTGGTGTTAGAATAAAATTGGAATTCCCTCTGGAAATTTTGATCGCTTCGCGGTATAATTGATTACTAACTGACAGTATTGGGAAAAACGGACGAAAAAGGAGAGAATCTGAGAATGAAGAAAATGAAGCGAGCGGCCAGCCTGTTTCTGGCGGTATGGATGCTCATGAGCGTCATGATCCCCGGCGTTTCGGCGGCGGAGCCCACGGATCTCCCTGCCAGCGACAGCCCCATGCTCTACAACACCACCGACTCCAGCAAGTACCCCAGGGAGACGTCAAACCTCACGGACGTCTACGGACAGATCGACACCGAGGCCGCAAACGAAATGGACTCCATGTTCTCCGATGAGGCCTGGGCCAGATTCTTCGACGATATGGATCGGACGCTGGATTTCGAGCCCGTGGAGGACAAGGAGGCTGCCCAGGTCTTGGAGAGCGCCGACCACTTTGTGGAAGACGGCGGCCTGCAGGCTTACTTGAAGGGCGGCAGTCTGCTCATGGGCTCCGAGGTGGGGCTCCAGGCTAACAGGGAAGAGAAGGTCAAGGTTCTGGGAGCTGACGCCAACGCCGGCGCCTGGGTCTTTGTGGTGGACAAGGACGCCCTGTGCTTCTGGGTGAAGGACACCGCCGGTGAGGGCATCGCGGGCGCTCTTGTGACTATCTCCTATCTGGATGACGCCGGAGCGCGGCAGACCAAGAGCACCGTCACCACCGGCGGCAACACCCCCGGCATTGCGGTCTTCGACGACATCCCGGACAGCTGCTTCGGTATCGTAGACATCCAGGCCGAGGGCTACCGTGCCGTCTCGGTGCTGGACAAGCTCATGGAGGCCGGCGAAAAATACACCTATGCCCTGGAGCAAAGCAAGAGCAACGATCTCTACCTCCGCGGCGTGGATCTCTCCGGCAAGGATCTGATGAACGAGGAGACCACCCTCTCCCTCATGGATCACGACACCGACAATCTCTCTTTGAAGGTGCTGGTGACGAAGTCCGGCAACGCCAGCTTCCCCAGCTCCGTGGAGATCCAGTCTGCCAACCGCGGCAAGACCATTCTCACCATCAGCAGTTCCTCCGGCTATACCTATGACGCGAACACCAGAGTCTACACCGCCGAAAAGCGCTGGGTGGAGCAGCAGGCGGGCCTGCTGCAGGCCGGCGATGAAGTGGCCGTCAAGGTGAGCAGCGATACCTTCAGACTGAATCACCTCACCGTGAAAAACGCGGTATTCAACAACCTCGGCACCAACAAAACCGAAATGCCAGTCACCACCAAGTCCGCCCCCGGCAACCTGGCGGACAAGATGGGCGGCGCCGGCATGCTCAACAGCACCTTCCAGATCCTCCAGGTGCCGGTGACCGTGGGCTTTTTCCCCGACGGCAACATGATTCTCATGGCCTCCTACGACATCACCAGACTGGCGCCGGAGATGGAGACCAAGTACAGCTCCCTGTTCGCGAAATCCTGGAACCCCAAGAATCTGGAAACCACCCGATCCGCCTTCGAGGTCTTCGAGCGGAGCTTCTGGGAAAACGCCGAGAATATGCGAAGCGGCAAGGCGGTTTTGAACTCCACCGATAAGATCAAGTGCGTCAGCAACAAGAGCTACAACTTCTCCATGAGCTTCTCGGTGTTTCTCCGCTCCAACTACAACGCCGAGACCAAGGACAGCTACGGCACCGGCGGCATCCTGTTTTGCGGAAGCTTTTCCGGCGGCATCACGGAGTATTTCCTCTTCACCGCGGGACCGGTGGTGATCCCGGCCTACGTGGGCTTTGAGGCGGGCATCGCCGTCAAAACCACGCTGAACGTGAGCTTCAGCATGGACAAGCCCCCGGCGGGGGAGGCCAGCGACACCAAGTGGAAATACGCCAACAACGGCAGCGACGACTGGAGCGGCAGAATCGAGGTGATCCTCAGCTTCTCGGTCTTCGGCGGTGTGGGCGTAAAGGGCGTTTTGGGCGCCTGCGCCATCGGCTATGCCAATATGGACATTGCCACCGTTTTGGGCAAGGGCAGCGCTTCCCTGGTGGAGAACCCGCACACCTTCATTGACATCCTTTACGGCATGCGGATCGAATACTATCTGCTGGTCTACACCGGACAGATCAATCTGGAATGCCTCCAGGACGCCAAGCGGATCTACGACAGCGACTGGGACTCCGCCAGGCTGATGGCCGAGGCGGTGGAGAACATGGAGTTTGAGGAAGTGGATCTTGCGGCCTGCGCCGAGAAGATGACGCCTGCTCTGATGGATGACGGCAAGGAGCACGACGAATACTTCATTCTGCAAAACCAGCAGCTGGAGGGCAGCTCCAACACCCGGACCCTGGACTATGACATCTACCCTGACACCCAGATCCAGATGGTCACCACCAAGAGCTACAACGCCCTGTTCCGGATCTGCTCCAACGGCAAGCGGACGGACATTTACTATCAGCGGCAGGACCCCGACACCGGCGCCTTCTACCAGGGCTATAACAAGGTCACCCTGCCGGAGGGGGAGACCCGTTCCGTCACGGAGTTCGTGGTGGTTCCCAACCACACCAACCGAGGGGACCCGAACTATTGGGACAAGGTCTACATCGGCGCCGTCGTGGCCGACTGCACCCTGCCGGAGAGTGAGCGCATGCGCAGCACCGACGTGGTGGCCATGGTGGTGGACGTGGACGAGAGTGAGACCGTGAGCTCTGTGGTGGTCAGTGATCCCGCCAAGCAGGGCCAGGTGCTCTACAGCGCTCCCATGCCCGCAGGCAGAGAGGCCTACTGCTCCGTGGCCTACGCCGCCACCCAGCTGCAGGACAGTAACGGTGCCCAGTTCAACACCCTCAAGAGCTATATCAGTGCCGTTCCCACCTACACGAACTACTGGATCTCCAGCTGTGAGCCCGGGAACCCCGAGGTGCGCAGCTACACGAATCTCGGCCAGAACAAGATCTGCTCCAACGGCGTCATCGCCCCCAACGAGCCCACCTACTGGCAGGCGGATCCCTATGCCTCCTCGGACAAGTGGCTGGTGATGAAGGGCTACGGTGCCAACGGCTTCTATGCCAGAGACCTGCGCTGCAACATCCGGGTGGACATCGACGGGCTCATCGACCCCGCGGACATCGGCACCGACCGGGTGGACTTCAACAGCCTCGTCACCAACTGGAAGTATCTCAACGGCTGCAACTACTTCATCGCCGGTGACAGTGTCTACTGGATGAACAAAAAGACCAGCGGCTCCAGCTACGAATGGGTGGTGGAGAAGGTCCAGGGCGGCAACGGCATCGTCTCCGTGGACAACTCCTACGCCATGATTACCAACCAGGCCCAGTCGGCCATCTACATCATCGATGTGGTGGGGCGCTATGACGTGGACGTGGACGCCGGCACCAGCACCCTGACCGACAACAAGCTCCAGGTCTACACCCTGACCACCGAGGAAACATGGACCGGCGAGGTGGTCACCCAGCTCCATGGCCCTCTGGAGCTGAAATTTGCCAAGGGGGAGCAGGTCAATGTCTTCGCCGCGGCCTACAATCCCAACGAGTGCAAGTCTCCGGGGCTCTTCGTGGTCTACACCACCCCCAGCACCAACCCGAAAGCAAACACCAAGATCCGCACCTGGCAGCAGAACGCCGACAGCGGCATGCTGGTGACGGACGTGAAGATCCCCGACTACCTGGTGCAGCAGGGCCAGCCGGTGATCGACATCTACGCCACGCTGAAAAACTACGGCTTCGCCGGCATCGCCTCTGCCCAGTATACCATCACCGACGAGAACGGCACCAAGCTGACGCCGGTGATCAACGGAAGGGATGCGCAGCACATGAATGTCACCGGCGCGATGCTCTATCCCGGTGACAGCCGTGTGGATCATCTCCAGGTGCGGCCCAACCCCAACTGGGATTGCAACAAAGAGCACCAGGTCATCGTGGATCTTGAGGTGAACAAGTATACCGGCGATATGGATGATTTCGTGAACGCCGCGGTACTCAAAGCGGACAACACCTCTTTTAGCGCCGAGAGTGTGGTCATCGGCGGCAGTCACTATGTCAGTACCGCCATTGAGAACAACACCCTCATCGGCCAGGAGACCCCCGTCATCCAGGCGGTGTTCGACTATGGCGACAGCGGCAAGGAGCGCACCATGACCTTCAGCCTGCCCACCAGGGAACAGCTGATGCGCTTCGATGCCGATGACGACGATTACACCGGGCAGATCTACCACTACGACATCGACATGGAGCCCATCTGGAAGCAGGGGGTCATGGAGGGTCTGCGTGGCGTCACCTTCTCTCTGGTGGATGAGAGTGGGGAACCGGCGTCCAACCGTGCGGTCTATGTGGCGAACCCCTTGGAGCAGATCCAGAGCTTCAGCAGTGATCACGACTGCCCCGCGAAGCAGTTTGCGGATGTGAACCAGCACGCCTGGTATCACACCGCGGTGGACTACGCCGTGGAAAATCAGCTCATGAACGGCGTGTCGAAGGACAAATTCGATCCCGACGGCAGCACCACCCGCGCCATGCTGGTCACGATCCTCTATCGGATGGAGAAGTCCCCCAAGGCCTTGGGGAAGAACCCCTTCACCGATGTGAAGGCAGACCAGTGGTACACCGACGCGGTGATCTGGGCGACCTCCAACGGCATCGTGGAGGGCTACGGCGACGGCAGATTCGGCCCCATGGACACCCTCACCCGAGAGCAGTTCGCCGCTATGCTCCAGCGCTATGCCAGGTACAAAGATTACAACGTCGGGAAGACGGCAGACCTGTCCGGTTACGCCGACGCCAAGCAGATCAGCCCCTGGGCAAAGGCGGCCATGCAGTGGGCCAACGCCGAGGGCCTGATCACCGGCCGCAGCGAAACGACCCTGGTGCCGAAGGGCAGCGCCACCAGAGCCGAGACTGCCACCATCCTCATGCGATTTCAGGAAACTGTCTGTGAATAAATAGCAGAAGGCGTGAACTATTTTCGGTGATAAACCAACCAATGTAATGATACATAAGCACTCCCCGGAGCGAAACATCCCCGGGGAGGTAACGGTCAACTTTTTATGAAAAACCATGCCGGAATTACGGCTTTTTTGACGTAAATCCGACATGGTTTACATAATTATTTACTGAAATAGGGAATCGTTCAATTTGAACCCCCCTAAGCGAAAAATTGCACCCCCCTTTGAAATTGTATCAAAGTCGAAGGCGGCTCCATGGAAAAGTCCTGTCATTTTAGCGATTACAGGGCTTTTTCGCGTTTTAATTCATTCGTTTTTCTGTTTTCCTCCTGCTCATAGCTTCGTTTTTCTAATCGGTGAGAATCTCTACCGATCTTCACCCGAAAGTGGATTGCGGACATTTTCGATCGGATGTATGCTGATGATGCAGGGAGGAGCTGCGCCGACCGCAGCCGGGAATACTCCCTGAAATACAGGCATTGTCATTCGGAAAGGAGCGAACCCCATGTCACTGAAAACGAAGAAGCTCTCCCTTCTTGCTATCGGAATCGCGCTGTTTGTGGTGCTTTCCATGTGTCTGCAGGTTCCCGTGTTTGAAAACTACTATCTCTGCCTTGGTTACGTCGTCATGGCGGTCTACTGCTGGTGCTTCGGTACGCTGAGCGGCACCGTGGTAGGCATCTTCGGCGTGATTCTCTATTGCGTCGTCATCAGCGGCCTGCGCGGTATGCCGGGCTGGGCGCTGGGAAACGTCGTCATTGGGCTCGCCGTCGGCAGCTGCTTTAAGGCAACCCGGCGCATGCACGCTCAGGCGCTGCGGCTGCTCGTCCATGTGCTTGTGGTCACGGCGGCCTGCGCTGTGGGCATCCTGCTGGTCAAATCCGCGACGGAGAGTCTCCTGTATCTGCAGCCGATGGGCGTGCGCATCGGAAAGAATTTCTCTGCCTTTGTTGCCGACGCGGTCATGCTGATCCTCAGCCTGCCGATCTGCATGGCGCTGGAGAAGCCTGCGCGCAGCATCTTTCCGAATCTGGCTGTGCCTGCTGAATAAAATCGAAAATAGAGCGGAGGGGGGGGGGG